>JAMCQQ010000295.1 GCA_023379515.1 Actinomycetota bacterium | reverse complement strand
GATTCATTAAAACATAATATAACTGAGGCAATAAATGTAGCTGAACAATCACTTAATAATAGAGAGGGCCAACGTCAGAGAGTTGCTACTCTTACAACAGAGTTAGTAAATAAAGCTTTTGCTACAAGCGAACAGCCTTCAAGCACATAATTAAACTTTTTCTATTCTATACTTATAACTGATTAAATATACCAAATAGTCTTTAATAAATTCTGTTATTACTTGATTTTGATCACCTGCACGCATTTAGCCGTAACACCTTTCTTAAATACATATTATATTTAAAATACCAAATGATTTAAGAATTAGCTGTAAAAATAAGTACATCATTGTTACCAAAGTATCATTATAGATTTTATATAAGAAGGTGTGCTAAAATAATGTCAATTTTATGGAAATTGCACTGCCCATTATCATTATCCTTGTTTTAGGTTTTGCTGCTATTATTTATTTTATTAACAAAAATTCTTCAAAAAATAAAACCGATGATACGTTACTTGAATGGCTCAAAAACATGCAATCAACCATAAACTCCACAAATAAAATGGTGCATGA
This sequence comes from Actinomycetota bacterium, assembly GCA_023379515.1. Next base: position 2,569 of record JAMCQQ010000295.1, on the reverse strand, counting down.
TTCGCTTAATACCAGCTCCAATCAAATGATAAAAACGCTTCAGGAAAATTCTAAACAATTAAATGAAAGACTGGATAAAGCAGCAAGCGTAATAAAAGATGTGGGGCTTGAGGTTGGGAAAATGAGTGAAATAGGACGAAACATGCGGGAACTTCAGGATTTTTTAAAAAGCCCGAAACTGCGCGGAAATATTGGAGAGCAAGTTTTAAAAGATTTAATTTCCCAAATGTTTCCTAAAAATAGTTTTCATTTACAATACCAGTTTAAATCCGGAAATATTGTTGATGCGGCAATAAAAACAGATGCAGGAATATTATCAATTGATTCTAAATTCCCCATGGAAAATTTCCAGAAAATGGTTAAATCGGAAGATGAAAAGGAAAAGGATATATACAAAAAAGAATTTATAAAAGATGTTAAAAAACACATAGATGCCATTTCTAAAAAATATATTTTGCCCGGTGAGGGCACAATGGATTTTGCATTAATGTATGTGCCCTCCGAATCTGTTTTTTATGAGATTATTAATCTTGCGGAAATTGTAGAGTACGCAAGGCAAGCAAGAGTGTATATTGTTTCTCCAAACACTTTATATATTCATTTGCAAACCATTCTTTTATCTTTCGAAGGCAAAAAAATAGAACACAAATCAAAAGAAATAATTGCAATTTTTAGAGCAATGCACAAAGACTACGAAAAAACAGATGAGAACTTAAGTATTTTAGGTAAACATATAAATAATGCCGCTTCGCAATTTAGTAATGTAACCTTAAATTTTAGCCAGTTAGGCCAGAAAATAAATTCTACAAAAAATCTTGATGAAAAAACTTCGCTTCAACTTGAAGAATAAAATTATATATTAATTGTTGTGGTAAAATAGTTTTCATGACAAATGTTAAGAGCCTTAATGAAGATCAGGCAGCAGCCATAAAACACAAAGACGGACCTTTGCTTATTATTGCCGGAGCCGGATCAGGCAAAACAACCGTTATTACAGAAAGAATTAAAAGTCTCATTCTGGAAAAAGGGGTACATCTCTCCGAAATATTAGCTCTCACATTCACCGAAAAAGCGGCTCGTGAAATGGAAGAAAGAATAGACGTGTCTTTGCCTTACGGATATACGCAAATGTGGATTTCCACCTTTCATGCTTTTTGCGATCGGATTCTAAGAAATGAGGCAATACACATTGGCCTAAATCCATCTTATAAACTTCTTACAGAAGCCGAAGCCGTTCTTTTTTTAAGACTTAACCTTTTTAAATTTAACCTTAACTACTTTAGACCCCTTGGTAATCCTAATAAATTTATAGAGGGAATGCTTCAGCATTTTTCAAGATTAAGAGACGAAGACATTTCGCCCACCGATTATATTGAATGGACTAAAAAATCAGCCCGAAAAATAATGGACGAAAGCGAAGAAATTGAAATAAAAAAGAATTCAGAACTGGCAAATGCTTATAAAACTTATGAGGAACTTAAGGCTAAAGAAGGAGTAATGGATTTTTCCGATTTAATTTCAAATACTTTAAAGCTTTTCAGGACAAGAAAAAACATTTTAAAAAATTATCAGGAAAACTTTAAATATATTCTTATAGATGAATTTCAGGATACAAATTTCGCTCAAAATGAATTAGCAATACTTCTTACGGGAGACAGAAAAAATATCACTGTTACAGGGGATGACGATCAGTCTATTTATAGATTCAGGGGAGCAGCAATTTCAAATATTATTCAATTTAGGACTCATTTTCCGGATTGCAAAATCATCGTTCTTTCTAAAAACTATCGTTCCACCCAGGAAATACTGGATAGATCTTATGACTTAATACAAAATAATAATCCTGACAGACTGGAAATAAAAGAAAGTGTTAATAAAAAATTGGTTTCCCAAAGGGGAATAAAAGGCCGTGAAGTTGAGCTGCTGTTTGGGGAAAGGGTTGAAGATGAAGCAGAGCTTGTTGCAAAAAAAATTCAGGAATTAACTACAAGTAATAATGCAAAATATAAATTCAGCGATTTTGCAATACTTGTTCGTGCAAATGACCACTCGCAGCCATTTACTAGAGCCTTTGAAAGAGCAAATATTCCTTTCCAGTTTTTGGGACCGGGCCGGCTTTTTCATCAGGAGGAAATAAAAGATTTAATTTCCTATTTAAAAGTGCTTTATAATTTTGAAGATTCAGCCTCTTTATATAGACTAATAAACCACCCTATTTTTGGACTTGAGGCAAAGGATATTGCGGTTGTCCTAAATTTTGCCAAAAAAAGAAATCTATGTCTTTTTGAAGCGCTGGAGAAAGCAGATGAAATTTTCCTTAAAGAAGAATCAAAAGAAAAAATCAAAAAAATAACAGTCATGATTACAAAGCATTTAAAACTTGTTCCAAAAGACACGGCCGGACAAATTCTTTATTATTTTCTTGAAGAATCAGGTCTTCTTAAAAAATATTTATCTGTTTCCGCAGATTTAGAGGGCAGAAAAGCTCAAAATATTGCAAAATTTTTCGATAAACTTAAAACTTTTGAGGCGGAAAATTCCGATGCGTCTCTTTTTCCTTCTCCGTAAA
>JAMCQQ010000294.1:2403-2869 GCA_023379515.1 Actinomycetota bacterium | reverse complement strand
ATTTCCAAATAAACATATATGATTTTTAAGTATAATAATAAACTGATTTTCTTGTTTATTGTTCTTGTTGTTGCATTTTTTTTTAGATTCTATCAATTAGGAAATATTCCATCAGGTCTTTTTAATGATGAAGCTAATACGGGATATGATTCATATTCTATTCTTCTAACTGGAAAAGATCAGTGGGGAACATTGTTACCATTTAGTAACTTTAAAGGCTTTGGGGATTATCCACCTCCAATATATAGATATTTAACAACAATACCAATTTTCCTCTTCGGCCTTAGCGAATTCTCGGTTAGATTTATTTCTGCTCTTGCAGGATTATTATCAATTGGAGTTTTATATCTTTTAACAAAGAAACTATTTAATGATAAGATTGCAATTTTTAGTTCACTTATGTTTGCAATCATGCCATGGGCGATTGGGCTTAGTAGGGTTGGAATCTCTAATATTTTATATCCTT
>JAMCQQ010000294.1:0-2393 GCA_023379515.1 Actinomycetota bacterium | reverse complement strand
ACAACAATACCAATTTTCCTCTTCGGCCTTAGCGAATTCTCGGTTAGATTTATTTCTGCTATTGCAGGATTATTATCAATTGGTATTGTTGTTAAATATCTATATATTGGAGGATTATTATCAATTGGAGTTTTATATCTTTTAACAAAGAAACTATTTAATGATAAGATTGCAATTTTTAGTTCACTTATGTTTGCAATCATGCCATGGGCGATTGGGCTTAGTAGGGTTGGAATTGAATCAAACCTGGCAATATTTTTTGCATTACTTGCTCTTTTTTTTGGATTTAAAAATAGTGAAGAAAAAAGAAGAAGAAATCTTTCAATTTCTGCAATTCTTCTTGGAATTAGTGTTTATACGTACTCTGCATATCTTTTGTTTGCTCCGCTATTTTTACTTATAATTTGTTTCGAAAATTTTTATAAAACTAAGTTTAAAATTAAGAACGTTATCTTTCCATTTCTTATTTTTATATTAATAATAGCTCCAGTTTTAATAAATAAGAGTTCTGCATCAATAAGATTATCTCAAGTTGGATTAACAACAAATGTTAACAGCGTAGGACTTTTAGATAATTTAAATATGCAAAGAGGAAGTTGCTTAGAAAGCTTTCCATCTGCTATTTGTAAAGTAATTAACAATAAACCCTTGGTATTTGCTAGTACATTTGTTAAAAATTACGTTTCACATTTCTCCGTAGGTTTTTTATATATAAACGGAAACCCAACACAATATTCAATCTTAGAAAACAGGGGAGTGGATTATATGTTTGGAATTATATTTTTACTTTCCGGTTTATATTTCTTAATTAAAGTAAATAAAAATACAAAAATATCTTTAACCGTGATTCTTCTTTTATTATCGTCCCCAATTCCAGATGCGTTAACTAGTGACGGCAATTTTTCTAGAGCATCTGCTATGCAGCCATTTATAGCACTTATTAGTGGGTTAGGGTTATATTATCTATTTACAACTCTTAGTTTACTTAAAAATCCTTATGTTAAAAGGATAGCTGTTTTAACGTTGGTTTTTATAGTATCTTTTAGCGTTATTTCCTTCTACATTCGTTATACAACCTATTTTAAGAATAATTATTCAACTTTTTCTCAATTTGGATATAGAGATTTGATGACAAGAGTAGAAAAAGAAAAAACAAATTATGAGGAAATATATGTCTCAAGACATCTAAATGATACCAAGCAATACATTTACTATTTATTTTTCAATAAATATAATCCTGCTAAGTACCAATCGAAAAAAGACGTTCAATATAAATATGATTCAGATGGTTGGGTTTCAATAGATAGTATTGAAAACATATATTTTATCAAAAATGATAGCTTGCTAAGAAGAGATGTAACTAAAGCAAATAAAAAAATACTATTAATAGAGCATCCTAATGACATACCAGATGCGATTGATTATACGTTTGTAATAAAAGATAAATTGGGTAATGTAATATTTAAAGCAATAACGCTTTCAGACTTGTTAGAATATGATAAGAATAATAAAAAGTTACTAGATGAAAATATTCAACTCTAAAGTATTTTTCGCAATCATCGTCTTAATTGCTATTTTTTTAAGGTTTTATCAGCTTGGAATTAATCCACCTTCTTTAACTTGGGATGAGGCTGCATGGGGATATAATGCTTATTCTTTAGGAATTGATGGAAGAGATGAGTTTGGTAGATTCTTTCCGCACGACTATTTAGAATCTTTTGGTGATTTTAAACCCCCAATGTATGCTTATTTGGATATTATTCCTGTTAAGATATTTGGGCTTAATGAATTTGCTACCAGATTTCCATCGGCCCTTTTTGGTGTTCTTACGGTGTTATTAACTTATTTCTTGGTAAAGCGGATTTTTCCCAAAAATCATAAGTCATCAATCATAAATCATAATTCTGAAAAAATAGCACTATTTAGTGCATTTTTTCTAGCTATTTCCCCATGGCATATATTGTTATCTCGTGCTGCATTTGAGGCTAATGTTGCAACATTCTTTATTATTACTGGAGTTTGGGCTTTTCTGGCAGGAGTGCAGGCTCCAGCAGTGAGCGAAAGTCGAACTGATAAAAGATGGTATTTAATTATTTCGTCTATTTCTTTTGCGTTATCTATGTATACATTTAATACACCAAGGATAGTTACGCCGCTTCTTGTTCTACTACTTGTTGTTGCATTCAGAAAGAGACTGCTTGTATTAAAAAAAGAGGCAGCGGTTGCTTTTGTATTAGGACTTTTGATATTTGTTCCAATATTTGGCTTTTTGCTTTCTCCGCAAGCCGGGTTAAGATTTAAAGAAGTAAATATATTTTCCGATGTAAATATAATAAAAACATCTAACCAAGAAATTGCAAATGATAACAATGCAACAACAAGTAGTAGAACAA
>JAMCQQ010000293.1 GCA_023379515.1 Actinomycetota bacterium | reverse complement strand
AAGCAAAAACCCCAACATCACTAAAAGAAGCAAGGCAATTTTGGTAGTTCATATCTTTGGTCAAGCTGCGGATATGTCTTCTATATTAGAAATTTCTTCTAGATATAAACTAAGAATTATAGAAGATGCCTGCGAAAGTATTGGTAGCTTTCATAAGGATAAGATGTGTGGGGTTATGGGTGATGTTGGGGTTTTTGCTTTTTATCCGAACAAGCAAATAACAACAGGTGAAGGAGGAATGATCGTGTCAAATTCTAATAAAATAATTAATTTATGTAAAAGCCTCAGAAATCAGGGAAGGAATATCAACAATGATTGGTTATATCACGAAAGACTAGGTTTTAATTATCGTATGAATGAGATGAGCGCTTCGTTGGGAATTACTCAATTAAAAAAGATAAACTTTTTAATTAACAAAAGGGAAGAAATTGTCGGCTGGTATAATGAGTATCTTAAAAATACACCAGCAATTATCTTGCCAAAAGTAGCCCCGGGAAATTTTCATTCCTGGTTTGTTTACGTTATCAGATTGTTAAATAATAAACGAGAAAAAATAATAGAACAATTAAGTAAGGAAGGAATACAAACGAAGCCGTATTTACCGGTACTCCATCTACAGCCCTATATTCGAAAGATGTTTGATTATAAAAAGGGTGATTTTCCCGTTGCAGAATTGGTTTCCTCTCAATCTCTCGCCCTTCCATTACATGTGGATTTAACTAGAAAGGATATAAAATACATCTCAGAGAAAATAACTAAAATCTTAAACAACTATTTATGAATTCTATCGTTAGAATTATTCCCCGGTTAGACATCAAGGGTTCTAATTTAGTTAAAGGAATACATCTTGAAGGGTTGAGGACCCTGGGAAAACCTGAGCTTATGGCTAAATATTATTATAACCAAGGAGCTGACGAGTTGATTTATATGGATGTTGTTGCTAGTCTTTACAACCGTGATAGTCTTCTGAATTTAATAACAACAACTGCCAAGGAAATTTTTGTTCCACTTACCGTAGGAGGGGGAATCCGCTCTGTTAATGATATTAGAAAAGTTTTACGAGCGGGTGCGGATAAAGTGGTTCTAAACACGGCAGCGATAAAAAATCCTCATCTAATTAAGGAGGCTTCCAGTATTTTCGGTTCCTCGACAATAGCCATTTCCATTGAAGCTCAAAAAGAGCCGGATGGTCGTTATCTAGCTTATACAGATAATGGCCGTCAATTTACTGGAATTGAAGTTATATCCTGGGCTAAAGATGTAGAAAGTTTAGGCGCTGGCGAAATAATTTTAACTTCAATTGATAAAGAGGGAACTGGGGAGGGTTTTGATTTAGATTTGATAAAACTGGTTGCTAATAAGGTAACGATTCCTATTATTGCTTCGGGGGGAGCCGGTAAATTAAGTCATGTTAAAGAAGCGCTTGATTGTGGTGTAAATGCTGTTGCACTTGCATCTATGCTTCATTATTTTGCAATAAAAGACTCTAAAACGAAGGCGGAAAAGTTTAATGAGGGTAATTTAGAATTTTTAAAAACTGGTCACACTTTTATTAAGGTAAACGCTTGTTCAATCAAAGAAATTAAGAGATATTTATTTGTTAACAATATTCCTTATCGAAAGGTATGATTAAAAAAAGCCGAATCAAGATTAGTATTATTGATTATGGCTTAAGTAATTTATTTAGCGTAAAACACGCTTTACAGTTTTTAGGCTATTACTCAAAAATTACTATGGATAAAAGAGAAGTTGACAACTCTGATATCGCAATCTTACCAGGGGTGGGTTCGTTTGGAGAGGCAATGAAGAATCTGGCAAAAATGGACTTAGTTGAAGCAATTAAGAAATTTATTCGTTCCGGAAAACCGTTCTTGGGTATCTGCTTAGGAATGCAGTTATTATTTTCCGAGAGCGAGGAAATTAACCTGCAAAAAGGAATGAATATCCTAAAGGGTAGAGTAGTTAAATTTCCTCCCAAAAATTATCTTAATCAGACAATTAAAATTCCTCAAATAGGCTGGAACCGAATTTTAAAAAAAACGAGAGATTGGAGTAATACACCCTTGAATAATATTAAAGATGGAGAATATATGTATTTTGTTCACTCTTATTATGTAAAACCGGCTGATCAAACTATTGTCTTGTCATTAACAAATTATATGAAGTTTAATTATTGTTCTAGCATTTTGTATAAAAATATATTTGCTGTTCAGTTTCATCCCGAGAAAAGCGCAAGAGAAGGAATAACTATCTATAATAACTTTCTAACTAAGGCTATTGTATGAATTATGACTTAAGTACTGCTTACGGTTTACCTAAAAAGGTTAAATTCTGTAAAAAATGCGTTATGTCTAATCAAAGACCAGCTTCAGCAGTTGAGTTTAAACACCGAATCACTACAAAAAAACAAACTTTAAAAATTGATAAAAATAATATTTGTGATGCCTGTAAAATGGCAAAAAGGAAAGAGGCAATTAACTGGCAAAAAAGAGAAAAGGAACTGATTAAATTACTTGACAAATACCGAAGAAATGATGGTTATTATGATTGTATTGTGCCCGGGAGTGGCGGTAAAGACAGTATGCTCGCCTCACATATACTTAAGAATAAATATGGCATGCATCCACTAACAGTTACTTGGCCGCCTATATTATATACCGATTACGGGTATCGTAATTTTATTAGTTGGATAGAAAAAGGCGGCTGTGATAATATTTCTTTTAATCGTAATGGTGAAATATTGAGGTTATTAACTAGGTTAGCAGTTATTAATTTATTACATCCGTTTCAGACTTTTATTCTAGGGCAAAAAAATATTCCTCCCAAAATTGCGCTGAATTTAAAAATACCACTTATTTTTTATGGTGAAAACGAAGCAGAATATGGTAATCCCATCGCTGATAATTCTACCTCACTACGGAATCAAGCTTTTTATGCAATGAAAAATCCGAATGAGGTATTTATAAGTGGTGTTTCTTTAAAGGAACTGAAAGATTGTTATAAATTATCCTTAATAGATCTATATCCTTACTTACCTGCAAGTTATAAAGAATTCGAAAAATTTAATATTGAGGTGCGATATTTAGGTTATTATCTTAAGTGGATTCCACAAGAAGCTTATTATTACGCTTCCGAGAATGTTGGTTTTCGGGCAAGACCATATAGGACTGAGGGAACATATAGTAAATATAACAGTATCGACGATAAAATTGACGATTTACATTATTACACGACTTTTATTAAATTCGGTATTGGTAGAGCAACATATGATGCTTCCCAAGAAATTAGAAATCACTATATTACAAGAGAAGAGGGTGTAGCGTTAGTCAAAAAGTATGATGGAGAATTTCCAAACAGGTACTTTAAAGAAGTTATGAACTTTTTAGATTTAACCCCAGATCTTTTCCATAAAATATGTGATAAATTCAGATCACCACATCTTTGGAAAAAGGAGAAGTCAGTTTGGAAGTTAAGACACACTGTTTTTCGGGGAGGAACAGATGATTAATGGCAAATTATTACTATGAACAAAAAATGTTTAATACATATTATGGGTCCAACGAATCTTCTCGCAGCTATAGTTGCTGTTGAGACTGTTAATAATCATAAAAATATTACTACTGATGTTATTCTGGAATCTCCTGGTTTCTCCAAAAAAGCCAGAAAAGAAGTTTACCAAACAGTTAAAGATCTCTCCCAGAAGATGTATATCAG
>JAMCQQ010000292.1 GCA_023379515.1 Actinomycetota bacterium | reverse complement strand
CAATTTTAAATGCTCTTGCGGGCGTTTGAATAAACACCAAGCTTAATATAATAAATAATGCGCTTAACAAAAGATTTCTAAGTGAAACTCCAAAGTTTCTCGTAACTGCCGGATTTACAAGACGATGAATACGAATCTCTAAATAATCAGGGTGCGAAATAGACGGTAAGATTGCAGGCATTACTTGAGGAGCAATTAAAATTTTCCTAAGCGCTCTTTTTAAATAACTATTATCTTTTTGATGTTGCATGGCAAAACGATCTGCTAAAATTTCATTTGTCGCATTCATATTTTTATAAAGTTCCTTAAAGATGGGCAAAAAGAAAAATATCGTGCTGATGGTTTTTCCAAGCAATATTTTTAAGGGGTCCCGGGCTTTAAGGTGCGCTTTTTCATGGAGTAAAACAGCTTCAAGTTCTTTTTCGGAAAGGTTTTCAACAAGACTTGTTGTAATAATGATACGAGGAAAAAAAATACCGGCACAGAAAGAAAAAAGACTTTTATCATTAACCACATCTACTTTTTCTCCAAGACTCAAGGAAATCACTATATTCTTAAGCTTCGCCGGCGTATCCACAAAATTCTTGGACATTTTCTGAACTAATTTTTGTGTTTTATAAAATTGGACTAAAAAAGATAAGATTCCAAGGGAAAACGCGATTACCGCACTTAAAATTAGAGTGTTGGAAAATGGATGCAGACTCGAATAAATGTCCCCGGAGACAATTTTTTGACAAAAATAAAACGTTTCTTTGATAAATAAAGAAAGAGGCTTTGCCAAAACAGCAATAAGCACCCCAAAAACGAGCAAGCTTAAGAAAAACATGGAGAGAAAACTTCCGTTAAATCTATTCATCAACTATTTAGCTTTATTTTTGATCAAGCATCTTTATTAATTTATTGCGTCTTTCAGGACTTAATTTTTGAATTTCCTTTATAAAATGAGTAACTGCCTCTTGTCCAAGCGTTGATACTGCAGTCTTAAACATATTGTGCACGTACGAAGACACGAACTTTTCCCGATTCACTTTTGGCTCATAAAGATAGCTTGAACCATATAATTTACGGGATAAGACTCCTTTTTCCGTTAATCTTCCCATTACCGTCATAACCGTGGTATAGGCAATTGTTCGTTTCTTTTGAAGCAATGTCATTACATCTCGAACAGATAAGGGGAATTCTGATTGCCAAATAATTTTCATTATTTCGTTTTCAAGTTTACCAAGCGCTTGGCCGTTTTTTGCAATTTTCATATCTAATTTCTAGTATAGTGTAGTCCGCAAAAAAATAAAAGTCAATTTCTGCCAAAAGAAGATTATCTTAAAACCCAATTAAAAATCCTGTCTACTCCGCCGATTTGTTTAATGGTTAATTTTATAGATTTGGCGTCTTTTGAGAAGGGCGGAAAAAGCAGATTTCCTTCTAGATGATGTCCCCCCATTCCCCCATTCCAGCTTATCGGGTTATAAATATTTCCTTTATCATCTTCTAGAACTGATATCTCTTTCAACGACTTATCCAAATTTACCGAATGTGTGCTTAAAACAACAACAAATTCCGGGTTTTCTTTTAAAGATAGCTTTATCGGGGTAACTTCAACCGTGACTTCTGCCTCTTGGTTTTGCTGTTTTGAGTATTTAATATTTGTTGTTTGAACTTGCGAAACAGGATTATTAAAAGTCTTAATATCGGTGGCAGCCTTCTGATTATTTTTTCCAATAACAAAAACCAAAGAACCTATACTAACTCCCAAGATAATCAAAGATAAAATTTTTATATTATTTTTCATATTTGAACTTTCGCAGCACCTTTTAGAAAGTTATTTAGTCTATTTAACATATAAACTATTCCCAAAACATTAAAGCTAAGTCCTACATAAAAGAGCTGTACTTGGTATTGACTTACTATTGTAACAAATCCTGTAATTCCGATAATCGGGACTAAGTTGATAAGGTAATGTGAACAGCAGGAAATCATTGCCGCCGTTGAAGTTACTCCGGAAACTGCTGCCACCTTTCCCGAACCACCGACATTTTTTACTGCATTTTTAAGATATGTAAATATGGCTATCTGTATGCCAAAACCCAAAGAAAGACTAACTATAAAATACCAGTATTGTAAAAACTGACTGAAAGCAAAATTCCACCCCGAAACAAAGGTTAAAACCGAAAAATAAACCAAAAGAAGAACCAAACTTGCCAAGAAACCTACTATTATTGATAGTAACTTATTTTTCATAATCTTCAATTAAGGTAATATGAATCCGCCCTGATAATTTGGTATCCACCACGGAATAAAGATGTAAAGCGTAAAAATCACTGTAATTAAGCCTGACAAAAGCATAAAGAGTATTATACCCCATATCTTATCTTCGGTTGTTGAAAAACCTTTTTGATGACATGTCTTTTTATTTTCAATATACATAAAAATTACAATTGCAAATGCAATCAAGGCCGGGATAAGAAAGGTTTTATTGCGCCCTTCATTAGAAAAATAAAGCAGCCATCCCGATGAAATTAACAGACCAATGGTTGCACCGCACATTAAGGTACATAGACCAAGCTGAGCAATAATTTGTACCGCTCCTTGTTTAAAGAATTCTTTCATACTAATTGGATTTTACTAGCGTTTTATTGATAGTAATAAATTTACCCTCTCTTCTTAAGAGAGCTTTTTATCCTTCTCTTTTTTATTTAATAACTTTCTATTTATCCAGTTTGTTGTATAAAAATGCCGCTAAGTAAGTTACCGCCCAAACCGATGCTCCAAAAGTAATTGCTCCAAAAATTACTCCTGTTAAAGACATTTGGTTTGTAGCTTTTACGGCTTCCAGGTTTAGTATGTGAGCCCAGCTTTGACCGATTGACAAAACAAAATCAGGCGCAACAAAAGAAAGTAGAGCGCAGGCAAAATAGAAAACTAAAAGCGCCAAAGTAACTGCGTTTGCCAAAACAACAGGTTTTTTCATGTTTCCACCTCCTTTCATAACTATTGCGTTATATCTTATCTCTATACTTGGTTTAATAGCAGTAAAAGAGCATAACTAATTTATTTTAGAAAGCTCCGAAACAATCATGTCGTTTTGTATACTCATTGACTGGTCGTCAAAAACATATCTTACAATTCCGTCTTGACCAATGGCCCGATAAAGAAAATGGACTTTATTATCAAGTAAAATTACCCCGGGATTAAAAGTCTGCCAAGCTTCCCAGCCGTTTTCCGCAATTGGGGAAATTATCGGGTTGTCCGCATATTTTGTTAGAACCGTTTTAGGTTGTAAACGTGTTCTTTTTTGAACCTTCTTTTTAATAATCATAAATATTAATTTACTCTTTATTTTGGAAACCCTTATGCGTGATATAACAATTGTAAAATATAACCTATCACAATTAAGAAAATTCCTAAGACACCGAAAGCTTGTTCTTTTCTCATCCCCCGCAATACATCGGTGTCTATTTTATGTTCTTTTAAGACATATCTGTGCACCATTAAAACGGTAATGCCAAGCAATACTTTACCCAAAGTATCTAAAGTTAGCCCTAAATTAAATAAGTTCATAATTTAATGCACCGACGCCAGAAAACCCACAACTAGCGCTATGATAAGTCCCCAGACGAAAATGTATTTTACTGTACTTGGTTTATTTTCCAATTGCTCTGCCTGTAAAGGACTGGCGGCTGTTTTTTGTTCGTCGGAATTTCCGCAGCATTTCATATTTGTCACCTTCTTTCAGCTTCAATTATTTTTTAATTCATTTAATTTTTTTACAAAATCTTCCTTGTCGAGTGCGCCTGTTGAGAATAACTCATTGTTAATGATAATTCCCGGGCTAGCCATAATGCTGTATTTTTGCGCAATTTCCGTTCCTCTGGGAGTAGTTCCGTCTATTTCTTCTATCTGCATTTTTGGGTATTGCGGCTTTATTTCCTCAAAGATTTTTTTTGCTTTAGCGCATTCATGGCATCCAGGCACGGTAAGAAATTGTATATTAATCATATTTGTTCTTCTGTTAATGTATAGCCCATTTGTTTTATGGTTTTTGCCGTTTGATCAAGATTAAATTCTTGCTCTTCAAATTCAATCACCGCTTGCTTTTCGTCAAAGCTGACTTTGGCTGATTTTACCCCGGGCTGATTAGCCAAGAGCATTTCAATGGATACCGCACAGCTTCCGCAGTCCATTCCGGCAATAGAATATTTTTTTGTTTGTATCATATATTTATCTTACCCCATTTTAAGTCCGATTGGCATAGTTAAAAGTCCCCAGATAATAAAAATTATGAGCAGTATCCAAAACGTCTTTTTTGACATTGCTCTTTTTTTCGCCAAATAATACCAAAATAAAATGAGAGGGGGCAAAAGTAAATTAAACCAAGCGCCCAAATTATAATAAGGAACGGCTTGTTCAAATTGTTCAATCGGAATTGCCGCCTCGGCGATAGACTCTCCTCCTAATTTACTAAAAACCATATTCAAACCCTCATGAAAAACCGAACCCTCATACCATAAATGACCAAAAATTCCATTAAGAACAATAAAAGCCGAAATAGCAATGAGTGCCCAGCCGGTAATTTTGTCAACTGTTACTTTATGCTTCAATAAACCTCCGGCGGCATTTACTCCCAATATGCCTAAAACCGAAAGAAAAACAAGAGGCAGCGCCCTGCCAAGGCCGTTTGCCGCCATATACCAGGCGCCGACTGCCACACTGCCTGTTCCGGCTGCGGCCGTAAGGATTAAGTAAGTAATCGGGTTAGGACAACCAACACCCGCATTACCTAAAAAGAATCCTAAAAAAAGCGCTTTAAAATAATCAGGCTGTTTTTGAATAAAGCTGGGAACCCTAGAATATGACGGCATTTGAAAACTAATCAGAGCAAGGGTTGAAAGGCCAAAAATAAAAGCGGCAACACCGGCAACAAGATAAAGAATTTTTGTGGCTTGGTCTAAGCCAAGATATTTCCCAACTAAAGCAATACCCGCTCCGTAGATTGCCAGCATGACAGTCAAACCAAGTCCAAAAAGTAAAGCCATCAGAAGACCTTTTTTATATCCTTTGCCCATGGAAAGAGGAACAATAATAAATACCAAAGGCAGAGTGCAGGGAAGAACAATATTAGATACGCCTCCGGCAAAAGAAAGAATAGTCGTGAGGGTTTCTCCGGCCGAAGTTGCCAGATAGGTAAGGGCAATAATAATCGCGGTCAAAAGCCCAAAAGCTAAACTGACAAAAAGGATTTTGAGCTTTTTGTCAGGTGTTAATAATGTTAATTCTTCCGCCTCCTCCGCTTCTTTTTGGGGTTGTTGTACTGTTTCTTCTTCATCTTTTTTGAAAAATAGAATAAATCCCAAGGTAAAAGCAATTACGCTCCCCAGTGTATTTAAGGGATGGATTCCGTGGTTAAGAATAAAACCGGTAACCAGAAAATATAAAATTGCACCAACGATGAGAGCGATTCCGATTTTTTTATGTTTCATAAAAATTAATTATTTCTCCTTTTCATGTTCATGTTTTTCTCCATGACCCATACCCATATGCATAAAAAAATGAAGCCCGATAAAAATAATAAAGACCGCCAAAGGCACAAATCCGTAAAGATGAACACGGTGTTCAAAAATAAGAAAGAGTACTATTATGCCTAGCAATGTTATAGAAATAAAAAGCAGTTTATTATTCATAATTTATTTCTTTCACCCATTATTATAGAGAAAAAAGTTTTTTTACCATTATCCATCCGCCAAAAAGCACAAGAAAAACAACTGCCAAAGTTGATAAAGACAGATGAAAGTTTAAAAAGTTGTTAGCAACAAGATAGGAAATAATCCCAACGGCAAAAAGAGTTACGATAAGTGTCGTTATTAACCTTTTAGTCCCTTCCTCCGAAAGCCTTTTCCCAAATTCCTCAAATTCTTCCCTGTTAATTTTTACTTCTAATTGCCCGTTTTGTATTTTCTTTAAAACCTGCATTATTACTTCCGGCCCCTGCTCAAGATATGAATAATAATCAAGCGCCGAAGCCTCCAGTTTTTGTTTGAGACTTTTGAGGCTGACTTCCGCTTTAAGAATCTGCATGGCATAGGGTTTCATTTGCAAGGCAAAGTCAAAATCGGGATCAAGGCTCATACCCATTGCTTCTGTTGTTAAAAGAGATTTTCCCAAATACGCAAAGCTTGAGGGAAAATAAATTCTGTTTCGCCTGCCGCTATCCAAAATGCGCATGAATGTCCTGGCAAGGCTGACCTCTTTTAATTTTGCGCCAAACCAATCGTGCAAAATGTCGTCCACATCATGCTCAAAAGACATTTTATTGGCATTACCGCCTACTTCAACCAGGTGGAGTAAGTGCTTAATCGCGCTTTCCGAATCTTGATTCATAAAACTGATAAAAAATGCCGCAAATTCTCTTCTGTCAAGTTCTGTCAGTCTTCCCGCCATGCCGTAATCAACAAAAGCAAAAACGTTGTTTTGCAGGGCAAAATAATTACCGGGGTGCGGATCTGCGTGAAAAAATCCCTGCACAAAAACTTGCTGCAAAAGCGCGTCAACGCTATGCTTTGCCAATACTTTTTTATCGATATTTGCTTTTTGCAAGGATTTTTCATCATCAAGCTTAATGCCTTTAATCAGCTCCATGGTTAAGACATTTTTGGATGAATATTTAGAATAGATTTTTGCGACTTTTACAGTATCGTTCCCCGCAAACATTGCTGCAAAACGCTTTGCATGAACAGCTTCAATTG
>JAMCQQ010000291.1 GCA_023379515.1 Actinomycetota bacterium | reverse complement strand
CACCTGATGCTAATATTCCTTTCTTTGTTGTTGGCTCTACTGCTGCTGATGGTCCTGGCAAGGTAACTTCTACTGTAAAGGGCGATTTTGTCATAATGGGTGGAATGATAGGTAAATATATAGCAGATAATTATCCCGATGCTAAGATAGCCATTGTAGAAGGTACTCTGGGGCAGGGTATTGTAGAATTATTTGAAGAAGGATTCGAAAAAAATCTTGGTCCCAACAATAAAATTGTTCTTAAAGCATCAGGTGAATGGAACGCAGAGAAATCCCAGAATATCATGACCGACTGGCTTGCCAATTGGAAAACGGGCGATTTCGATATGGTATATGCTATGAATGCTGATATCTACCTGGGTGTAGTCCATGCTTTGGAAGATGCAGGCAAACTTAACAATCCCATTAAGATAATCACACACAATGGACGTCCTGAAGACTTCCAGGGCGTGATGGATGGCAAAGTTGTAGCTACCAATTCGAACTCTCCCACTTATGAAGCAGGCGTTCTGATTAAAGTTGTAACTACTGTTCTTCGTGGCGGTACAGTTCCTGAACTGGTTATTACACCTGCTACTATGGTTGATAAAAACACTCCAGAGAACCTGCTGGGATGGGAAATTGAAAAAGGCGTTAAAGCTTACAAAGAATATGTAATTAAATAACAAAAATTAGATATTGAAGGCGCATTTTGAAAAACCATAAAAGTGTGCCTTCAATAAAAATTATAAGAATTAATTAAAGTAAATATTTATAAAAACATGATAAAGAATGAATTATTAAAAGTAAAAATTGCAAAACTATATTATCAAAATGGTCTTTCCAAAATAGAAATCGGAGAAAAATTAAGGATTTCGAGGCTTAAAGTTGCAGGTCTTTTAGAAGATACTGTTAAAGAAGGAATTGTAAAAATTTTTATTAATGAGCCAAAAGAATCTTTTATTGATCTTGAAAATGAATTGGAAAAAAGATTTAAAATTTATCATGCTATCGTTGCAGAAACTTCAATAGATTATGAATCCACAAAAAAAAATATTGGTAAAGCTGCTGCAAGTTATCTTGTAGATACAATTTATGATAATGATGTAATCGGTGTGGCATGGGGTTCAACAACTTATGAAGCAGTAAATTACCTACCAGATAAGATAAAACGAAAGAATATTACAGTTGTTCAAATAACAGGTGGATCTAATCAAGTACCAATCAATATAAATGCATCAGAACTTACAAGAAGAGTTGCCAATATATTTAATGCAAAAAGTTATTTTTTACATGCCCCGGTAGTTGTAAAAAGTAAAGAAGCAAGAGATATATTATATGAAGAAGCAGGCATTAAAAATACTCTTGATATGTTTAATAAAATAAATTTAGCAATTGTCGGAATTGGCACTACCCGTCCTGAACTTTCAAGCACTCTTTACAAGGACGGTTTTATAAAAAAAGAAGATTTTAATAACAGTATTTCCTTTGATTGCATCGGAGATATAAATTCTTATTTTTATAACATGAAGGGTGATGAGTGTCATACAATATTGCGTGATAGAGTTATTGCTATGAATTTAGAGCAATTAAAAAAAGTCAGGTATGTTATGGCTGTTGCAGGCAGTGAAAATAAAACTGATGCCATAATTGGTGCATTAAAGGGACGAATCATAAATATTATTGTAACTGATAGTAAAACCGCAGAAGCAATACTGGCAAAAAATGATTAGTGTTGGAATATGAAAATTTTTAAAAAAGACATGGATATAATTTGTATTGGAGAAGCTCTTATTGATTTTTTTGCGGTTCAGTCAGGAGTGAGATTTAGAGAGGTTGAGGAGTTTAGAAGGGTTGCTGGCGGTGCGCCTGCAAATGTTGCAGTTGGCGCCTCAAGACTTGGCAGCAATGTTGCATTTATAGGAAGAGTCGGGTCAGATGAATTTGGTTTTTATTTAAGAGATATCCTTTTTGAAAATAAAGTAAACATTGAAATGCTGCAATTTGACAAGCAGGCAAGAACAGGGCTTGCATTTATTTCCATTCCAACACCAACAACAAGAGAAATTCTTTTTTATCGTAACCCAGGTGCAGATATGCGTCTGGATTGGAAAGAATTCAATATTAAAGCAATAAAAAGTACTAAAATATTACATTTTGGTTCCATCACTTTGATAAGTCAGCTCAGCAGAAAATCAACTTTAAAAGCTGTTTTAGCTGCAAAAGATTCCGGGGCAATTATTTCTTATGACCCAAACCTTAGGATAGATTTATGGCCCGATAGGGATTCTGCAAAAAATCAAATCCTTGATGCTTTACTGCTTGCAGATATTGTAAAAGTAAACAATGAAGAACTTGATTTTATTACAGGTACTCCTGATTTTAAAAAGGGAACTGAAAAATTATTAAAATATGGTATAAAAATATGCCTTGTGACCTTAGGAGAAAAGGGTACGTTTTATTCAACTAATTACTATAGCGGCACCTTGTCTGCTTTTGATGTTAAAACAATAGACACTACGGGTTGTGGGGATAGTTTTATTTCAGGATTTCTTTCTTTTTTAGCGGACAGTAATTTAGAAAATATTGTAACAAAAAAGGAGGAAATGATAACAATTATTAATGCAGCCAATGCTGCTGCGTCTTTGACATCCATGAAAAAAGGGGTAATTTCCTCATTACCATATAGATCCGAACTGGAGGATTTCATGGTCAGGCATCAGTTGAAGTTATAAATTTTAAAACTGTAAATAAACTTAAGTAATTTATGAGGTATCAATAATGAAAATTGGTGTTTTCACTATTCTTTTTAATGAGAGAAGTTTGGAAGATTGTCTGAAATATCTTTCAAGTATTGGTATTGAAGCAGCAGAAATTGGAACCGGTGGTTTTTCCAGGTCTAATCATTGTAATTTAGACGAAATACTTGAAAGCAAGAAAAGCTTGATCAAATTCGAAGAAGTATTTAAAAAAAATAACATGATTATCAGTGCATTAAGCTGTCATGGAAATCCTGTCCATCCAATATGGAATTAACACTTCATTCCACTGGTAATCAAGCATTTTTAAAAAATCTTCCGGCCA
>JAMCQQ010000290.1 GCA_023379515.1 Actinomycetota bacterium | reverse complement strand
TCTTGGAATTATCTTTATTTACACTTTGCCTATAGAAAAATTTTTATCCTTGATTTTAGCTCAAGTAATAATAGGAATATTATTTTTAATCTATATAACTATTAAGATCAAAGGTTACTTCATCCTTCGTTTAAATAAAAAGCCATTAACCTATATTATAAGCTATTCGGGTCCACTCTTTTTTTATTCTTTAAGTGCTATATTAATGGCTCAAATCGATAGAATTATGATTTCTAAGATGATCAGTCCGGCCGAGACTGGAATGTATAGTTTCGCTTTCACTATTGTTAATTTTTTAACATTAGCCACTAGCGCCATTCTTGCTGCTTGGACGCCTAATTTTTTTGAAGACATGGAAGTAAAATCTTACCAAAAAGTAGCAGAAGGGATTCGACAAATCATATCGCGATTTTTATTATCGAATATATGCTTTTTAATGTCATATCAAGCAGGAACAAAAAGTTTTTAATATAATTTTTAAACGCCATAAAGTTAGCCCTTTTTTTGAAGACATGGAAGTAAAATCTTACCAAAAAGTAGCAGAAGGGATTCGACAAATCATGTCACTTTCTTTTATCGTTGCCATATTTGTCATCTTGTTCGGAAATTACATTGGCTACGTATTATCCAGTCAATCTTACCACAATGCCTTACAGTACATTCCTATTCTAACAGTAGGAATGTATTTTTCATTCGGTTACCAACTCTACGCGCGGGGAATAAACTATTCAAAAAAAACACTCTACCTGGCCATTACATTTACCCTGGCAGGAGGGGTCAACATCGGTCTTAATTATCAGCTCATTCCTTTATTTGGCATTACTGGAGCCGCTATTGCTACATTATGCGCAAATATTGTTTTAATGCTAGGAGGCTATGTTGTGAATAAGTTTATACTTAAATATCCAGACTCTGTCATTCTTCCATTTATAAAGACACTCATGGTTATTATTATCGCTCTTTGCATTAAATATTACTTTGATCATTTAGCTTATTTGGATTTTTTCATTGCTTTCTTTACTTTCATGATTATAAGCTTTTATGTTGTATATATATATCGAAAAATTTTAATGCCCATATTGCAAAAAAAGGGCTAACTTTATGGCGTTTAAAAATTATATTAAAAACTTTTTGTTCCTGCTTGATATGACATTAAAAAGCATATATTCGATAATAAAAATCGCGATATTAAGAATTCTGCCTAAAGCACTACCTTCTTTAAATACACAAAAAGCGTGCGATATTTTTATCTTAACCACTGGTCCCTCTTTATCGCTTGCACTGGAGACATATTCCGACAAGTTAAAGATAAAAAATACTTTTGCCGTTAATGACTTTTGTCTTCATCCTTATTTTGAACAGATAAAACCCATGTACTATTTTTTCGCAGACCCGGCATACATTGAAGAAAAAAATTTATCCAATAGGTTTATAACACTACAGGAAAACATACAATCAGCATTTTTAAAAAAAGTCACTTGGAAACTAACTATTTTTATTCCTAACAAAAGCCAAAATAAAGACAAATGGAATAAGCTATCACAACAAAACAATTATATTCAAATAAAGTTCATTAACACCAATACTATTGAAGGTTTTTCTCCCATGATTCACTGCTTATTTCGGAAAAACATGGGCATGCCAAGGGTGCAAAATGTATTAATTGGCGCTATATTTATCAGTTTAAATCTTGGGTATAAAAATATTTATTTATTGGGGGCTGACCATTCGTTGCATGAGGGGCTAATGGTTGATGAAAATAGCAATCTATGTATTCAAACGAAACATTTTGATAAAATAAGCAATAAACAATTATATTTTAAAGATTTTACTGAAACTGAAATTTTTAAAATTCATGAATTTTTTCTAGCATGGTCTAGAACATTTGAGGGATATCATATTTTAAAAAGCTATGCTGCATCATTACAAGCCAATATTTTCAACCTGACAACAGACAGCTATATAGATGCATTTCCAAAAGTAAATATAGAAAATATTCTAAAAAAGGAAAATGATGAATCAAATTCTCAAGATCCTTTGTAGTCCCTGTAGGAATTTGTGGTTGCTTTTAAAATACAGGCAGCAATCTTTACGTATAGGTTTTTTTTGTATTTTACGACAGTGCACTTTCGGAAGTTCTAACAAAATATACCATTTTGTCAAACTTACAGAAGTAGCATTGGGTGATTTTACTTATATTGCCAGTGGTGCTAAAATCACAAAAACAACAATCGGTAAATTCTGCGCTATTGGTCCAAATGTTTTCTGTGGACTCGGAAAACATCCATCCAGAGACTTTATAACCATTCATCCAGCATTTTACTCCGTTTCAAAACAAGCACAACAAACGTTTGTGAAAACATCTCTTTTTGAAGAATATGAACCTATTGAAATAGGAAATGACGTATGGATTGGAGCAAATGCTATTATTTTAGATGGAATAAAGATCGGAAACGGAGCGATTATAGCGGCAGGGTCAATTGTCACTAAAGATGTTCCGTCTTATGCCATTGTAGGAGGAAATCCTGCAAAAATTATTCGATTTCGTTTTAATGAAG
>JAMCQQ010000289.1 GCA_023379515.1 Actinomycetota bacterium | reverse complement strand
TGAAAATTTCTTTTAATCTTTCCAATAGAGAAAAATTAAAAAAAGAACTTCTTGCATGTGATAATTACGATACTATATTGACCGAGCTGAAAGCTTCTTCCGTGGATTTAGTTACAGAGTTTGCGGTTGCAAATGGAAAGCATATATCTTATATGAACAATATTCCTTTTATATTGGAAGGCAAAGATTATCTGGATCAAATATTAAAAAAATTACAGAAGAAAAAGGAAGCATCTAAAATTTCGTGATAGCAATAAAGGAAAATTTTAAGAGCCATGATGGGTATTTCAAAAACACGCAGGCTTTTCCCCGGCGAGTAAAAGGCTCAGCTCCCCTCCCGGAGGAGGAACCATGCCCGCTTAAGCCTTCAAATGGTTTTCTCAATACCCATCCTGGCTTATCAATTTATTTTTTATCACGAAATTTTAGATGCTAACGAGAAAAAATATGCCTGAAGAAAGCATAAGCAAGGATGGGCGTGCATGGTAATTGAAAGGCCAAACATAAACGTAATTACAATTAGAGACAAAAAGAGTGGTCTTCCATTTTCAAAAGGGATACTTGCTGCTTCAATTTCTGTTACCGGACTTGATATTGTAACTTCTCACAAGATTGCCTATGAAATTGAACAATATCTGATTGATAAAAAAGTGGAATCTATTCCGCAGGATGAGCTTCGCTCGATTGTTTTCAGGTTCATAAAGGAACAGGTCAATATTGAATATGCCGAAAAATATTTATTATGGCAATCTGTGGGCAAATTAAAAAAACCGATAGTGATTTTAATTGGCGGCGCAACAGGTGTAGGTAAATCCACAATTGCCACAATTCTGGCTAACAGACTGAATATAACAAGGGTAGCATCTTCTGATGCTATTAGGGAAGTAATGAGGGCATCCGTTTCTGAAAAATTGATAAGGCCCTTAAGGGGTTCATCATATACCGCATATAAGAACCTTACGCTTCCCCCAACCGGTGTTAATCCGGTAATATTAGGTTTTAGGGAACAGGTTATGGCCGTATCAGTTGGAATCGATGCAATTATCAGAAGAAATATTGAAGAAAAAACTGATATTATTGTTGAGGGGGCCCATGTTGTTCCAGGCTATCTGGATATTGAAAAATTCAATTCAAAAGCAGTAATTCAGCAAATTGTAATTTCTGTTCCTGGCAAGGAAATCTTAAAGGAACATTTCACAAAAAGGACCACCGAAACTCAGGGTTCCCGGCCTGTCCAGAAATATATAAAGCATCTTGACAACATAGAGATGATACAAAATTATATTGAAAATCTTGCAAAAGATAATAATATCAGAATCATTGAGAATCTGGGTCTTGACAATACATTTAAGGAAATACTTGAGCTGCTGTTTCAAAGAGTAAAACAGGAGTTCAGCAAAATCAGGTCCTGAGAGTCGTTAGGCTGAAAACTGCTTTATAACTGCCATTTTCAAATCCATTATCTTTCTTTGTAATGTAAGATTTAAATGGAAGCATCTTCAAATGGTTTTCTCAATACCCATCCTGGCTTATCAATTTATTTTTTATCACGAAATTTTAGGTGCTAACAATTTATAGATATTGTTTGACTAAAGTTTATTATTAATATATATTTTTTATAATTTTTTAAGGAAGGAATAAGTTACATGCCTATATATAGTTATCGTTGTACAAAATGTGGTAAAATTTTTGAAAAATTCAGAAAAATGGGATCTGAAGGCAAAGAATACTGCGACTCATGTAATTCTGAAGCACTAAGATTATTTTTACCTTCAGGAATAATTTTTAAAGGTTCTGGTTTTTATTCTACGGATTATAAATCCGGTTCAAATAAAACAATTACCGGTTCGACGCCACCCAAAGAAGATAAGAAGGAAAGCAAGAAGGAAGATAAGGCCGCAACTCCTGATGTAAAAACCAGCGGCACTTCTTCTGATGAAAAAGTAAAAAAATAAAGTTTTTTATAAATCATTTGATACAAGGGTCAAAAAAATATAGCCTCTATAAAGATAAAGGTCTAGTTTTTAACTTTTTATATTGTTGATATAATATTCCCTATGTTCCTAATAATGTTTCTTTCACTAATATTAATATGGCTCCATGTATCAAGTTTAAGGTTTTTAATCAAATCAAGTAGTGGCAATACTATTATTGAAGATACCGAAAGATTGGAAGAAAGTATTCCCGAGGATGAACGAGATTTTTCCTTGAAATCCGGACCGGGAATATTGTCGTTAATTATCATTATCATTTTAAATCTTATTGAAATTGGCTATTTTATTGCCTGCGTCTATTTATTTAATAATATTGCCGTGATAATCGGTGCTTCAATTCTCACGGGATATACTTTTTATTCTCTCTTAAAGTTTCTTCCGGGCATCAAAAAGTTTTATAAAAAGCCATCAGAATATTTAAAAGAAAGATCAAGCGGACCGGAAAATATAATTAATTTTATTGCAACCGCAATGGAAATAATTTTTTGTATCTATATTATTATCAGGATATTGTTTGACTATAAAATATTATTCAATGGATCATAATAAAATAGAAATATTCAACAATTCGCAAATTACCGGTACTCATATTTATACGGTAAGCGAGCTTAATTTCAGTGTAAAAAAAGATCTTGAATCGAATTTTTCAAGTATATGGGTTGAGGGAGAAGTGAGCAACTGTTATTTTCACAATAAGAGGAATATCTATTTTGACTTGAAGGATGAACATTCAAAGATAAAAGTTGTGATGTTTCATGAAAATAACAGAAAATTGTCCTATGAAATAGAAGACGGTCTGCATCTTTTAATTAATGGTTATGTTTCTGTTTATGAAAAAAGAGGGGAATACCAGATTATTGCGGTGGATGCCAAACCAGTAGGAAAAGGCTCACTTTTATTGGCTTTTGAGCAATTGAAATCCAAACTTGAAAATAAAGGTTACTTTGAGCCATCGCGGAAAAAGAAAATTCCTGTCCTGCCCAAAATTATTGGTGCCATCACTTCAATAGGAGGCGCAGTACTGCATGATATGATATCTGTCCTTTCCAGACGTTATGAAAATTTCCATCTGGTTGTGAGAAATGTAAATGTGCAGGGCATTACTTCAAGCATAGAGGTCTGTGAGGCAATTGATGATCTTTGCCAGTATGGTGTCGATGTAATCATAATAGCCCGGGGCGGAGGTTCCCTTGAAGATCTTTGGGCTTTTAATACAGAAATGATTGCGGAAAAAATTTTTAATTGCAGTATTCCCGTAATTTCAGCAATAGGGCATGAAACAGACTTCACAATTTCGGACTTTGTTGCAGATTTGAGAGCTGCTACTCCGTCGATTGCCGCTGAAGTTATTATCCTGAACAAATCAGAAGTTATGGAAAAAATAAAAAAATTAGTCAGGAAAATGCAGATACATGTTGATGCTAAATTGAAGATCGGAAAGAAAGAAATATCTTTTTTAATTAAACGCAGAATCTTTAAAAAACCTGAAACAATTGATCTTGCGATGTGGCAGG
>JAMCQQ010000288.1 GCA_023379515.1 Actinomycetota bacterium | reverse complement strand
CGCCATGTGTTGACGGATGATGGGGACCAAAATTTATCTCCATATAATCTTTAGGTAAATCATCCAGGACAAATTCTTTTTCTTCATAAAGCTTGTTTTCGTTATTCACTTTATTTATTCGAACTTTCGGGGAGGAATATATTCTCTTTCCTCCCACTTGATTTCAAAATTCTTTCTTAACGGATACCCATCTTCATCACCCGCAAGTAGAAGTGGTCTCAAATTCGGATGCCCGATTATATCTATCCCAAACATCTCGGCTATCTCTCTTTCGTGCCAGTCTGCACCACGGTATACGGAAATAACAGAATCAACTGCAGGTTTCTGGCTGTCAAGTTTCACTTTTATATTTATTGACCAGTTGTTTTTAAAAGAATAAAGGCAATAAATCATTTCGAGCCACTCGATATAATCTACCGCAGTTATGCATTTTATATATTCAAAACTAAGTTCGGGATCCTTGTTTAAAATATCGCAGAACTTCTTGATATCCCTGGAAGCGATTTCACAAAAAAGTTGGTTTCTAAATTCCCAGAAATTTGTTTCTACGGAAATTTCTTTTGCTTTCTTATCAATAGCTGAAATCACATCCTGATTATCAACTTTCTTATACTCATAATTTATTATCTTCATTATTTTTTTATCTTACTTTACAACTATGGTCTGTATGTTAACTACATTTTTTAATTCCAATAATCCTTTATATAAGGCTTGGGGTCTTGGAGGACATCCCTGAACATAAACATCAACTGGAATTACTTTGTCGATACCCTGGACCACACTGTATGAATCATAAAAGGGACCACCTGTTATTGCGCAGGAACCCATTGCCACAACATACTTTGGTTCAGCCATCTGCTCATAAATTCTCTTGACTACCGGGGCATACTTTCTGGTGATTGTTCCTGAAATTATAATCATGTCCACCTGCCTGGGAGAAGCTCTGAAAAACATTCCATATCTCTCAAAATCATAATGGGATGCCGCAGCCGCCATAAATTCAATTGCACAGCATGCCACACCAAATGTAAGATACCATATAGAACGGCTTCTGGCTGCATTCATCAATTTATCATATGAAACTGTTAGGATATTGGGTTTTTTGAACTTGTCATCTAAGAAACCCATTTTAAAATTCCTTTTTTCCAGGCATATGCCAGGCCTAAGATTAAAATGACTATGAAAATAAAAACTTCCACGAGACCTGCAATTCCAAGGCTTCTGAAATTTACCGCCCAGGGAAATAGAAAAACCGCTTCAACATCAAAGATTACAAATAGAAATGCAAAAATGTAATATCTTACATAATAATGCGCAAAAATTCCTCCTCTTGCAGGAACACCGCACTCATATGTCATAAGCTTTTCTGCTGTCGGGCGATGGGGCGCTAAAAATTTGGTTATGAATACTACCAGTGGGACAAAAAGAACGCTAACTACGAAGAATAATCCGACTGTAAAATAATTTGCTATGTATTGCTCTTGCATTTATCCTCTATACAAAAATAATAGTTATAGCGCCTCGTTTCAAACTCGTTACATATTATAACAGCAAAAGCCTGAATTTCAATTAAAACTTATTTTTATCTCTCAATATATTTTAAACTCATAATATATTAAAATAGAAAGCCAAATTCAAAAATTATAGTTATTTTTTATAAAGAATATTATCTTTTTATATAAGGAGAGAAAATGAATTTTGAGCCAGATGTAAAATTCGATATCAACAATTATTTTCCCGGGAAAATAGTCTGCGTGGGAATGAATTACAAATCTCATATAAGCGAGCAGGACGGCCGTTTTCCCAGCAGGCCCGTTTTGTTTGCCAAGGCAACAAGCAGTATTATTAAGGACGGAGAAAACATATTTTATCCGCCGGAAGTTAAGGAGCTTGACTATGAGGTGGAGCTTGCAGTCATTATTGGAAACAGGATGAAGAATATTTGCGAAAAGGATGTTTTAAGCCACATTTACGGATATACCATAATAAATGATTTGACTGCAAGAGAGATACAAAAAAATGAGGGCCAATGGTTCCGGGCAAAAAGCTTTGATACCTTTGCACCCATTGGTCCTGTAATCATACCAAGAAACAAAATACAGGATCCACAGAACTTATTCCTGAAATCTTATGTGAATGGAAAACTCAGGCAAAATTCAAATACAAGCGACATGATCTTTAAAGTATTTGAGCTTATTTCCTATATTTCAAAATCTATGACTCTTGAAGCCGGAGATCTGATTTCAACCGGGACTCCCGCAGGTGTTGGCGCATTTATGAAAGAAAAGAAATTTTTATTGCCTGGAGATGAAGTTATATGCGAGATAGAAAAAATCGGAAGGCTGGTAAATAAAGTTGTGAGCTTATGAACGAAATTGGGGTAAAGTTTATCATAGATTTTTTCGGAAGTTGACTGGGCAGTTTATTAGTTTCCCAGCTTATTCATAACTTCTTCGGTTATGCACGCAACAAGCTTCTTTATGTAATCGTCATTTTTCCCACAGCTGCATGTATACCTTGAGCATGTGTAGCATCCTGCGTTTGTTGTCGCATCAGGTTCAACTGGTTTTATTATATCTGTTTCTGCCATTTTAACTCCATTTTTAAACTTACTGATTGTTTAAAACAGCCTCTTTGTTTAAAGTATTTATCACTTTCTTTTATTCAATATCACTTCTTATTCAAGAGCTTATTATATCATAAATTTTTTTATTTGTTCTAAAATAATTTTTGCAGTTAGCATCTAAAATTTCGTGATAAAAAATAAATTGATAAGCCATGATGGGTATTGAGAAAACCATTTGAAGGCTTAAGCGGGCATGGTTCCTCCTTAGGGAGGAGAGCTGAGCCTGAAACTGAGCTGGCTTTTACTCGCCGGGGAAAAGCCTGCGTGTTTTTGAAATACCCATCATGGCTCTTAAGATTTTCCTTTATTGCTATCACGAAATTTTAGATGCTTCCATTTTTACAATAAAATTCTTAGAAGATACGTCATCGAATTCATGAATAATTATGGATTACTCTTGTGATGAACTATATAATACTGTTTTATTAATTGTATTTTTTTAATTGCTAATCGCTGCCAACATATTAAAAAAAGAAAGGTAATGAAGACATGAAAAGTAAGGAAAGCAGTTTAATTTTTAATCTCAAGGATATTGCAAAAAAGATTTTTGATGACAGATGGGTAAAATTTGCATTTGGGTCACAAGGTAAAATTGAAACAAAAAACTTAAACCTTGGTGTGGTAAATTTCGATGCCGGCAAGGAAGCTTTTAATCACAGGCACGATGTAGATGAAGCGTTATTTGTCTTATCGGGTAATGGGAAAATAAAAATTGGCAACAAGGTTCATGGCATAAAAAGAAATGATTTTATACACATTCCCAGCCAGACGGATCATGCAATAATGACAGAAAAAAATAAGGTAAAAATACTTTTTATATTTGGCGGGAGCATTATTATTGACAGATAAGCATATAAACACTAAATGTAATAAACAGGATGAATAATTTTTACAATAGAATCTCTGCTTGAAATATTATGGAAGGTAATCCATCGGGTCTATCTGAGTATTGTCTTTGATTACTTCATAATGCAGGTGCGGACCAGTGGAATAACCAGTGTTTCCTGACTCAGCAATTTTCTGGCCCTTCGTAATTTCATCTCCGACTGAAACAAGGATTTTATTTAAATGACCATAAACAGTCGTAAATCCAAAACCATGAAAAAGAATTATCTCATTTCCGAAACCTTGGTTCCTGGAAGCAAATATCACAACTCCGCTTGCCGTTGCCACTACGGGTGTACCGACATTATTCGCAATATCAACACCGCCATGAATATGGCCGCCGCCTCTTTTATCTCCAAACGTGCTGCTGATATAACCGGTTGTCGGCCAAATTGAAGGAGTGTGGTCAAGCTGATAGATATAGTCCTCCATATGCTGCTTATCTGCAGAAAGTTTCTGCGCTATATCAGGTGCTTTAGCTATAAGATCATCAAGTATTGCGTTTATATTGTCCAGGTTTTCGGAATCTTCAAAATCATAATAAAATATCTCATTAGGATCATTTTGCATATCCACATTTGCATTTAAGTCGGTAGTATAAAGTGCGACTTCTTTCTCGAAGCCACCCTTTCCGGTTATATTCCTGACCATCTTATCCAGATCTTCTACCTGGGCAAGATATTCTTCGAGTATCTTCGTCTTTGCTGTTATCTCGTTTGATTTTTTCTCAAGGTTAGCTATTTCAATTTCTTTATAAGTTATTTTTTCCTTGACTCTCTCCATTTCTGCTACTTTGTTACCAAGCTGATTTTTCACTAAATACAAATTGGAAACAAGAGTAACGGCAACAGCAACCAGGACTGCCGTAAAGATAAATACATAGCGCAGCAGGTTATGAGGGATTTTTATCTTTCTTATTTTTGAATCAGCATTAGATAAAATTAATACCGTGAAGAATTTATCCTTTTTATTACCAATCATAAAATCAAAAACAACAATTACAAATTCGGTGTTGCCATTATAACCGATTTAGAAGTTAAAAATCAACCCCTAGATTTGGACTCATATTTTCTTTGAACATGCTGAAAGGAATATTGACAGCAACGATGCCCAGGCTTTTAAATAATCTTACAGATTTCAATTTTTTCTCCTATAGCTAATACTAATAGATAAAAGGAATTAATGCCTTTCTTTTTTTGGGGTAGCCCGGAAAATTTTTAATATACCATTTGTGGTTCGAAAATGCCCTTGGAGAAAGATTTGCTATAGTGAACAAGGCAAAAGCAAGCCCCGGAAGCGACCATGTTGCAATTGCCCATCCGGTCCATTCAAGTATTTCGCCAAAATAATTCGGACTTGATATATATTCGAAAAATCCCCCATACGGAATTTTGTAAGTATGCTCTCCGGGCTTTCTTAATCGCCTTAGTATCTGATCAGAATATATGTTTATTATATAGCCAGCTATAAATATAATAATTCCTGTAATAAATCTTGGATCTCTTAACCATCTTGAGTCATATGGGTTAGAGAAATAAAAAAGATAGCGTCCATTAAGATACCCGTTAATCGTATTAAAAATAAGTGAAAATGAAATAACCGAAATGGGAAAAGTTTTTTGCCTGTAACGCATTAAAAAAGGATAAATAAAAGTCCTCTGGATGTAATGCAGCATCCAGATAATTAAAAATATATTCGCGATCAGATTATTTTTCCTGTTTCCAATAAGAAAGCAAATTAAAATAACAAAAAATGCAGGAAATTCCATGACAATCCAGGCGAGCCGCGGATTTATCCTCAAACCCCAGCCTTTCCTGGTAAAACGGCCATATGGCGCTGATATAAAAAATAATGAAGCAAAAATAAAAACGGATGTTATAAATAAGGCGACCAGCAGAATATTGAATATTGTTTTTTCATTTATCATAACTTATTTTGAAAAGTTTATTAAGACATTCATATTGATATTTTAACACTCTGAAATAGAATAATTAATAAAATTTTGT
>JAMCQQ010000287.1 GCA_023379515.1 Actinomycetota bacterium | reverse complement strand
AAGTTTTATTTTATTTTCTGCCACTTTAGATCTCCTGAAAGCAAATATAGCGCCCGTACCAAGGTCTGCTCTATCAAACTGCCATGCCATCCAGCAATTTTGAGAAAGATCATATTTTGTAAGGGGCCAAAAATCACCATAAAAAACATGTCTTAATTTTTTAACTTCTCCAATTAGACTTTTTGCTAAATTGTCAGGAAAATCTTCCTGTTCAAGATCCCAAGTAATAGCTGCGCCGCCGCTCAATAATCCCCTGAATTCATATTTACTGAAATTCTTACTGAAAAAACCACCAGCATGTCCTGGGATAAATAAATTTAAACCGTAAGTAGCGCATTGGGTTCCGATAGGCTCACAAAACCAATAATCATCTCTCCAAAAAATAATTCCACGGGAAATAGTCTCCAGGTCTATTCGCCTGTCACCACTTGCACAGATATCAATAATTAGCCCTGGATGGGAACTTAATAATTTATCCCAGTGCTTATACAGACCTTCAATATAATGTATTTCTGTAGCGCCTTGCCGGTCTTCCGCATCAGCATTTCTCCAATATTCAAGCAGATCGTAGTTACAATCATGTCTGTAGATATCAATACCATTTTCCGAAATAATCCGGGATACTCGATTGGTAATCCAATCTCCGGCTTCATCAATTCCTAAATTTAGAATGTAAGCTGTTTGTTCATGAAATCTGCGCTCCATAAAAATGTTAAATTCTGTTTCTATGGGCCATTCATGCTTTTTTACAGTTGGATCTTTTAAGAGCCATTGGGGGTGTTCGTTTGCAATCTCGGTGCCAGGACATACTCTTTCAGGTTCAAACCATAAAATAAATTTTAATCCTAAATCCTTTACTGCACTGCTTATCTTTTTCAAACCATTCGGGAAAGTTTTTTTATTTACTGTCCAATTCCCTACACCGTATGGCCAACCTCCGTTGAACCATCCTGCATCAAGCCAGTAATATTCAATCCCTAATTCTTTACATCTTTTTGCATGTTTTATTTGATTAGCTTCAGTATATCCATTTTGTCCATCATAGCCTGGAATCCAAAACGGTTGGTCACAATGCTTGTTAAATGTGCTTGCAGCTATTGGTATCTCAACCAGGTTTCCTTCTATTCTTGGAAATTTATGTTTCATTATAAATTTCCTAAAAAGGTTATTTCCAACATAAGTCTCTTTGCCTTCCCAAAAAAGTAAAAGAATTCTGGGAGTCCTTATAGTCTCTCCTGGATAGAGTTTTAAATGAGTATATTCCATGCCTGCCCTAATTCTTAACGATTTTTCCTCAGAATGGCTGAAAATTGCCATCCATTGTCCTGTCCATCCAATAGCAAGAATAGCACCTCTATTTTTGCGCACTTCTTCTAATTTAAAAAAAGGACAGCTACCTCCTAAATGATCTGGTGCAAAACCACCACTTGAACTCCTGCCTCCATAACAACTCTTTGTAATATTCATACCAAATCTTATTGGTTCTTTGACAGGAGCAAAATCTGAAGGAAGTTGTCCACTTCCATTAATACTGTGAATATTATATTCACCTGAACTGTTTAATTTAAAATCAATTGCTTGAATATTTTCCAGAATGGGGCTATTAGAATTACTATTATTTTTAAAATACAGAATCCATTCAACAGCCTGAAAATCAAGATAAAAAATTACTTCACACGTTATCTGCAGTTTTGTCTTACTATCAAAATATTCGTATATTTCTTTAACTCTTTTGTCTCCAAGGTCTGCTTCTTTTTTTGATTTAAACCACTTTCCAATAAAGTCCCTTGATTCACAGCCTTTATATTTAAAACTGAATGGTGGATTGTTAATAAATGAATCTTTATTAAACTCAAATTTTAAAGTCATTTAAATTCCTTTCATTAATCATATTATAACTGTAATTTTTTCCCGTTTTTAATATTTAAACCAAAATACTTAAAATAATTTGATTGGCTTCGTTTTATTCCTTAACACCACCCAAAGTTAAACCTGAAACTAAGTATTTCTGAAATATTAAAAACATGATTATTTCAGGTATTAAGATCATCACTATACTGGCTGACATTCCTACATAATCGTAACTAAAGGCAGCAATTCCACTTGCAAGACCAGCGTTAATAGTTTTTCTTAAAGGATCTGATATCAAAGAATTTGCTAAGATAAATTCATTCCAAAAACCAAGAACAAAATTAAATGTAACTACAGTTAAGACTGCTGGTCTTGATAGAGGAAAAATAATCCTGGTAAAAACACCAAATAAATTACAACCATCGATATATCCTGCATCTTCCAGTACTTTGGGGATATTTTTCATAAAACCTACCATAATCAGGACACTGATTGGCAAAGACCAACCAACATAAACTAAAATTAGTGTTAAATAAGAATCGTAGATATGCAATTTTTGAGTACCGATAAATAAAGGATATATAGCAGTATAAGCAGGAATTGCCAATCCTAAAATAAAATATAAATAGATTATATTTTTAAATTTAAAACTAAATCTTGAAATTATATAAGATGTAAAAGAAGATATAGCCAGGCTAATTACAGTGGCACTGGTGGCTATCAATAGAGTATTGATAAAATAACGTCCTAAATTAAAAGATTTCCACGCATTTAAATAATTTTCAAAATGAAGTTTGTAATTAAATTCAAAAATACCGATAAAAACAGTATTGTTGGTCTTCAAAGAAATAACTACTATCCATAATATTGGTATTAATGTAAAAAATACAAAAATTGATAAAAAAATGTGTCTTAAGATTATTTTTCTTCTCATTTTATAAACTTACGATTCTTCTCTTCTTAATATTCCTTCCAATAATTGTTGTTGTTTCACAAATAGTTATGTTACCTCTAAGCTTTGGTATTGCGGTTTTGTTAAGGAGAAATTTTCGGGGAAATTCATTTTATAAAACTGCAATATTCCTTCCAATAATTGTTGCTCCAATAATTATTGCATTAACATGGGGTTTTATACTTGAACCGGGCACAGGTCTTATTAATACAGTTTTAAACAAAATAGGATTAAGCTTTCTTGCTTTTGGATGGTTAGGTAGTAAACACTTATCCATATTTACAATTTCCTTTGTTTGGGTTTGGAATATTTTAGGACTGGACATGATAATTTTTCTTGCAGGAATGCGTTCGATTTCTAAAGATATCTTTGAAGCCGCAGAAATTGATGGAGCAAACAATTTTAACAGAACTTTTTTCATGACTCTGCCATTAGTAAAAGAGCAAATTTTAATGTGTTTGATTTTGAATGTTACAGGTTCAGTAAAGATTTTTGAATTAGTATATTTTCTTACAACAGGAGGACCTGCCCATTATACAGAAGTGTTATCTACTTATATGTTTAAAATAGGTTTTGGTTCATATAACTATGGATATGGTATGACCATAGCATTTTTTGTTTTTTTAATAGGATTAATATTGTCTGTTACTTTTATAAAAATATTAAGAAGAGAAGAATCGTAAGTTTATAAAATGAGAAGAAAAATAATCTTAAGACACATTTTTTTTATCAATTT
>JAMCQQ010000286.1:1813-3676 GCA_023379515.1 Actinomycetota bacterium | reverse complement strand
TTGGCTGTTTCAGCACTTCGGTGTTTTCAATGGCATATTTAATTTTTTCATTCATTTCCATATCTGAATTATAACTTTATTTGAAGCTAAATCAAAATAAAGTATAATCTTTTTATGCAAAAAAAATCATTTAAAATAAAAACATGACTTTGTATTCAATTATCATATCCGGAATTGTGCAGGGTGTAGGATTCCGGCCATTTATTTATAAGCTTGCTAAAGAAAATAACCTAAATGGCAGGGTAACAAATACAACCGAAGGCGTCATTATAAAAGTTTCAGTGGAAAATAAGAAAGAACTGTTTTACTTTTATAGAGAAAATAAAAAATTTAAACCATCTCCGTCGTTAATTGAAAAAATCAAATACAATAAAATCCCGCAAGAAGATCTCCATGATTTCAAAATAGAAAAAAGCATTGAAACTGCTGAAAGGTTTCAGTTGATTTCGCCGGATTTGGCGACTTGCCAAACATGCATGGAAGATATAAATAATAAAGATGACAGCAGAAGATATTATTACCCTTTTACAAACTGTACAAACTGCGGGCCCAGATTCACTATAATAAAAAAAATGCCGTATGACAGACAATATACTACAATGTTCAAGTTTGAAATGTGCCCCGACTGCAAAAAAGAATATGACAACCCATTTGACAGACGGTTTCATGCGCAACCCAATGCATGCAAAATCTGCGGACCTGTACTTTCCATCACCGATAATACAGGAAAAACTGTTGACATTAAAAATCCTATTTTAACTGCGGCAAGGCTTTTAAAAAATGGTTCCATTATTGGAATAAAAAGCCTTGGCGGTTTTCAGATTGCGTGCGATGCTGCAAATGATGATGCAATTCTCAAACTTAGAAAGAGAAAAAACAGACCCCAAAAGCCATTTGCGGTTATGTTTAAAGACATGGAGACTATAAAAAAATATCTTGATGTAAGCATCCGGGAGCAAAGCAGCCTGACTTCCCCTGCGGCTCCGATAGTATTGCTGAAAAAAAATAAATTTTTAAGCCTTTCAAAACATGTATCTTATTATAATAAATATGAAGGTGCCATGCTCCCCTATACCCCGCTGCATCATCTACTTTTTAATAATATTGCTTTTCCTCTGGTAATGACCAGCGGAAATATTTCAGAGGAACCAATTGCTTCGGAAAATACAGAAGCCCTGATTGAACTTCAGAATATCTGTGATTATTTCCTTACTCACAACCGGGATATTTATTCAAAATATGATGATTCGGTAATCAAAATTTTTAATGATACTGAAATGATATTAAGAAGAGCCAGAGGCTATGCACCTTATCCCATAAAGCTTAGCCGGGATATTGGAAATAAAGTAATTCTTGCTGCAGGTGCGCAGGAAAAAAATACTTTCTGTATTCTTAAAAAGAATTATGCGATTATCAGCCAGCATATCGGAGATATGGATAGTGCCGAAACTTTAGATTTCTTTCAGATCACTATGGACAACTACAAGAAGCTTTTCAATATCGATAAAACAGATCTCATTGTATATGACAAACATCCCGATTATGCTGCAACAAAATTTGCAAAACATCATTTCAGATACTCAAAAAAAATAGAGGTACAGCATCACAAGGCACATATTGCAAGTGTAATCGCAGAAAACGGATTGCTTGAAGAAAGTAAAGATCAAGACAATGTCAGAATGCTTGGATTTGCCTGGGATGGGACCGGTTACGGTGATGACGGCAAAATCTGGGGAAGCGAGATTTTCATTGTCGAAAAAATCCTGAGCAAGAACGATCTGAATTTCAAAAGAATTGGGCATATAAAGGAAAAATATATGCCTGGCGGTGAAATTACGATAAAAAAACTTCCTTTAAGCATAT
>JAMCQQ010000286.1:0-1712 GCA_023379515.1 Actinomycetota bacterium | reverse complement strand
TGAAATGGCGGAAGCTTCAAGATTATATTTTCAATCAGTTTCCATTTTATAAAAAAATAATTGAACCTCAGGAAATTGATATCATCGTAAAACAAATTCAAACAGGTTTTAATAGTCCTGCAACAACAAGCATGGGAAGATTCTTTGACTCTGTAAGCTCAATTTTGAACCTGACCCATATTGCAAGCTACGAAGGTGAGGCAGCCATTCATCTTGAGATGATTTCCGACGAAAACATCAGGGATGAATACCGGGTCGGGATCAAGGGTTTTATGATAGATGATTATTCAATTTTCTCTCAGATCATCTCTGATTTGAAAAATAATCTTGAAGCTTCCGCCATTTCAGCTAAATTTCACAATACACTTGCAAAAGCCATCCTTGGCATATCTATTAAAGCCAGGAAAAACTTTGGAATAAACATGATAGCGCTCAGCGGAGGTGTTTTTCAGAACAATTTACTGATCAGCCGTTGTTTTGAATTACTGACAAAATCCAATTTCAAAGTATATTCAAATTTTAAGGTTCCTGTAAATGACGGCGGGATTTCTCTGGGGCAAGCATACATCGGAGCACTGGCTTTAAAGAAGAACTGATTTTAAAATACTGATTCTGTTTTCTTCATTTACCAATTTAAAAACTTCATATTTTTCAATTTCTTCCGTATAATCGTCTCCAAGATCATCCAGTATCTCAACGAATATTTTAACAAGTCCGGGATCAAATTGAATGCCCGATAATTCTTTTATAGTTTCGATTGATTTTTTCTTTGAAATTGCTTTCTTGTACGGAGAACCGTTTGCCATTACATCATAAGCATCTACAACTGAGGTGATTCTTGAATTTATTGGTATGGAATCTCCTTTTAATTTATGAGGATATCCATTCCCGTTCCACCACTCATGATGATACAGGATTGAATCTGCTATGTGAGCAAGCTGTATGGTAGATTTTGCAATGTTATATCCGATAATCGTATGCCTTCTTACCAGACGGGTTTCTTCCCTGGTCAGCTCGCCTTTTTTCATCAAAACACTTTCGGCAATAGCTACTTTTCCTATATCATGCAATATTGAAAGAAGGGATAAATCATTTAACTGGTCCTCCGAAAGGTTAATTGCCTTACCAATTTTTCTTGAAAGAGCGCTGATCCTATAAGTATGCTTTTCAGTTTCAAGACCTTTTTCAAAAAGAGCTCTGCTGAAAGCAGAAAGTATCGAGCTTGATATGCTGTTTCTTTCAACTAGTTTTCTTCGATACATTCTATCTTCAGCATTCTTAATGACCTTCTGTAAGTTTTGCGAATGATCCGTTTTTGTTGCTATGCCAATAGATATGCTTAAAGGAAGTTTTTTATTTTCCAGAACCTTGCATCCAAGCCTTATCCTTTCAACAATTTCTTTGGCTTCTTCTTCATGGGTTTTTGGCAGAAGTATCGCAAACTCATCTCCGCCCCATCTGCAGATAATATCTTCGGATCTGCAGCTTTTAACAAGGACTTTTGCGCATTTTCTCAGGAGCAAATCTCCTTTCTTATGACCAAAACCGTCATTTATTAATTTCAGTCCATTAACATCACCAATGATTATGCTTAAGGGCAGCTGACGTTCCCTGTCCAGACGCTTTAATTCTTCATCGAAATATGCTCTGTTATAAAGATCCGTTAAATTATCATGAAAACTTATATATCTTATCTTTTCTTATTTAAATCT
>JAMCQQ010000285.1 GCA_023379515.1 Actinomycetota bacterium | reverse complement strand
GGGTTTTTCTTGGGCAAAAAACTTTCTTTGCAATGTCACAAAGTCTTCCGATACCTTGCAAGTCTGTTATCGGCGTATATGCGGGATTGTTTAATTCATTTAATACTTGAACAGTTTCTGGCTTTCCACCTACTAAACATATAGCATTTCTTATGTTTGTTGCAAATTCTCCAAACTTAGTAAAGAATTCTTCTTTATTTGTTCTATAAAGTTCTTTTGCCCAAGAAGGTAAAGAAGATAAAATGATCGTTGGTTCTTTAAGACCAACTTCGTGCATTATCTTTGCGACGTCTGCATATTTTTTTAATTGTGCCTCGTTTGTTCGCCCTCTTTGAGCCTCAATTAAAGACCAACGAAAATCAAATCTAACAGAATCAACTCCATCACGTTTTATATCTTTATAATGCGCTCTTAAATCGTCTTCTGTTGCTTCCGGATAATCGGGCCTGTGATCTGTAACATAAAATTCACCCTTAAATCCGTTATCTATTTTTTTGGATTCGATTAGAGAAGGCTTAATTTCTGATTCAGAAGCAACACTTTCTTCCATAGTTTCTATACTCATAGTATTTCCTTTTCTTTAATAAAGCAATATACTCTTAAATTTGAAACAAATCAAATTAGTTGATATAAATAAGCTAATGGCAGAAGAGTCAAATAGTGAAATCAAACAATCACCTACAATTAAATACGACGTTGCGACACCGAAAAGATTAAGCGAGAAACTTGGTAAACACCCAAGACTTCAAAGACTCTTTTTAGAAGCGGCGAAAAAAAGAGCAAAGGACACTTTCGAAAAAAGCGGGATCGGGAAGGAAATTAAACCCGGAGAAAGAGTGTTAGATATTGGCACGGGGACCGGACACGTAGCACAAGTTGTGGAGCAACAAACAGGGGCTAATTTCTTTAAGCTCGATTTAGCAGATTTAAGATCGCCAGATACAAAAGATAATAGATTTATTATCGCAGATGCTTCTAAATTACCATTCTCGTCCGGATGTTTTGATATTGTCAGTCTTATGGATGTTTTACACCATTGTCCCAATCAGGAAGAAATACTATCAGAAGCAATGAGAATTTTAAAACCTGGCGGAAAAATAATTATTATCGAAGACACGCTTCCGGAGAAAGACTTCAAGCAAGAAAGATCCGCGGTTAAAGCTCTGCGAAAATTTATAGATGACTTGCTGAATCGTCAATCTGCTGAATCCAATCCTTATAATTATCATTCTATAAACGAGTGGAAAGAAAAACTCGTAGCTACGGGCTTTGCCCAAGAAAACATTACTGCAAAAAGCTGGAAATGGGGCCTAGGAGACTGGTTGCCGGGAAACCCAAAAAACCTTGATTTTTTCGATGAAGGACTCATTGTGGCCACAAAAAGTAAAACTGATACTATTTGATATATTTTAATTTTGCAACATTCTATATTTCTGACTTTCTGTTTTCCATTTTAAAAATAGTGAATCTTCGAACCTTCTTTGAATAGAATAATTGAACAGAATTTTGGTTAAGAACTAAAAATTTGTTCAATTTAAAAACGGCTAGATTTTTATTTAAATAATTTTTATAAATCCATCATTCGTCTTTTTTTATTAAAATTATTGGCGAGAGAACCGTAATCATCTTAAATTTTAATTCCCGAATTTTTTAAATCCTTGTGTCGCAGAATAAAATGAGTGAACTGATTTCGCGTCGTAGAATATAATTAAAAACTTCTCCCCCGTTTTTCCACACCCGCGTCGCAAAAAGTAATAATTCCCGAATAATAATATCCTACTCCTTGACCCAACAAATCTTATACCGTTCGCCTTTCTAGTACTATTAGTACACGGCTCACGGAACGATATTTGGTGGGTCTACGCCCCAAAAAAGTTTTTGAAAAAACTCATTTTTGGGGCTTGACAATTTTGTTACACTTTGTTACTTTATAAATGATTAAAAATCAAATTGATTAATAAAGAAATAGTCTTGAGCCTATGATCAATCAAACGCTATCAATCAATAATCTTCCAGATCTTTTGACAGTAAGAGAAGTTGCGCAAGTCCTTCGTGTTTCTCCTTTGACAATCAAACGCTGGGGTAAAAGAGGAAAGTTACCCGCGATCAGAATCAATTCCAGAGGCGAC
This sequence comes from Actinomycetota bacterium, assembly GCA_023379515.1. The sequence goes on along the minus strand of JAMCQQ010000285.1, from coordinate 2,616 downwards.
AGACGTTATAAAAAAGAGGCTGTAATGTGGTTACTTGGAATCCAGAGTAAAACTGAATAAAAATAACTAGTTAGGAATTAACTACTTGCTTTCCCCCAATATCACAAGGATATCCGTCTGAGGCTTAACTTCTTCTTTAGGAAGCACCGTAACCTCTGCATTCAGCTCTTTTGCAATCTCATTTACTTTAGTTGCCTGATTCCCAGAAACATCAATCACAAAATTTTTAGCATAATTCCCTTTTGCGTTATCCTTTGCAATAACTTCTATGCCTGTAATCTTTTCTTTTAGTTGTTTTTCAATAGTTTTTGCCAAACCTGCAATTTTAGTACCATTATATAGAGTCACGTTTACGGGTTTTGCCGAAATTGATTCTTGATTGCTGTTTCCTAAATTAAGAGTAGCAACTTCAATTATTTTATCTGTACTAGGTCTATACAAAATCGCCTTTTTAGCCTGTGTGTATATTAAAACTTTATCCCCATTCTCTGTATTGTTAAAAAAAGCCTGATCTTTAAGTTTATTTTTGTCGGAAACCGTAGCGATTGTTGGTTCTTCTCCTGATGGCAGTTGGATTAATTTTCCTACCTTTCCAACTAAATCTTTATTTTCCTCTTTTGTCGCCTGTGCAGGATTTTTTAACATACTTTGCGTTCTTTGATATTGACTATAAAAGTAATAAGCAGACACTATTGCTCCGATCGCGACTAAAGAAATAACTATATAAATAATCGATCTAAAAGAAATAAATTTTTTCACATTACAATACTAAGCTTCTATAAAAACAATGTCAACCCGGATATTTTAATTTGTAGCCGAAGGAGAAGCTATCTGTGTCTCCGGTGTAATTGAGATTATCGGTATAACCGTTGGTGTAACAACGGGCTTACTCTCAAAAGTTGTTGGATTGTCAATAGAAAATGCAGTCCAGGAGAATTGCATATCTATTTTTGTCGGATTATTGAGTTTAATAGTAAAACCTTTACTATTACGGTTTGCTAAAACATATTTTGCATCGCTTCCAAGCGTTACTTGCTCTGTTTGTTTCTGTTTTTCCTGATCATTTTCTTTATCCAAAATAACGCTTGCAGTAATAATCGGCGTATTTTTAAATTCTTTTTCGAAAATAATCTCTACAGTATCCGCGCCTTTTCTTACAATTGCCGTACCGGCCGTGTCTTTATTAAATGTCGCCGTCCCGTCAAACTTTACATCGTCTTTGAATACGACTTTTGAAATAAATGTAACTAATTTTTCAAAAATTGTCTCATCTTTGAATTTTGCCGGACCAGAAACAATAATCCCTTTTTCTACCGCAAGTTTACCCAAAACATTCATATTGAGATTGACCGTAGCGTTTTGATCGACGATAAGATCAGCAAGTATGCTAATATTATTATCTCTATTTAATAGCTTCGAAAGAACCGCACTTTGCGAAGATGTGCTCGCCTGATCGCTCGTCGATGCTCCCGCAACTTTAGAAATTTTGTCTGTAATTAATTCATTTGTTAAAACAGTTAATCCTTCAATTTGGTTTGCAGAAATTTTATTAGCTTCTATACTGCCTTTAAAAGTGGCGTTTCCATTTTCATCAAAAGATACAACTTCGTTTCCTTTACTGTCGACAAATAAAGTTTTCCCATTTTCGGCCATTTTAAACATAAATAAATTATCCATCTGTTCATATGCAAGGCCTGTTGATTCAGAAATATTTACTAAAACCATTATTTTACCTAAAGTTCCGTTAAACGGTTCAAGCGCACGACCCACGGCCGCGCAGATTTTCAATACCAATTTTGTGGCCTTAACGCCGACCCCGGGAATATCTGAAATCGTTATTTTATCGCCCGCATTAATTGCACCGTTTTTATTGGAAACAAAAACTATAACTTGACCAACAAGCGCGACAGGAATTGAGGCATTACCTTGATTTTTTCCTCCTAAGAAAGCCGGATTTCCCGATGTAACTCCGGCAACTGTAAAGGTTCCACCTTGACATGGGTGGACTTTCCCATCGGTTCCCAAACAGACGATCGAGCCAAAAGGAATATCCTCGTTTTCGTCTTTCGGAAGATATTCGGCAAAATCCGCGACCCCGTTTGTCGCATAAGTTAGTCCTTTTCCTCCATTCCCCTGTATCGATCCAATAATTCCGATTCCAGATGTCTCAAAACTTATAAAATGATTCGTACTATTAACAACACTTGTTGAATTATTACCAAGTTTAACTATCAATCCATCGGCGTCTACTCCTGTATTGGTATTGAAAATCTGCGCGGCCGAAGTCGCAGCCTGCGAGTCTTGCACATCAAGTTTTAAACCCGGAAGAGTCGTTCCGATTCCAGCATTCCCTGTGGGGCTCAAAATAAGATTACTCACAGAACTAATTGTAAGGTTTCCCGAAGAATTGGAAATCGTAGAGGTTGTCCCTGCGATTTCGAGTTTTGCTGTAGGATTTGTTGTTCCGATACCGATATTTCCGTTGTTGGCTATAAATAACGCCGAATTAGCGGACGACGGATCTCCCCCCGGACTTACTCTAAAGTCCAAATTACCATTATCTAAAATGTTAAAAATATGGCCTATTCCAGCACCTCTGAAAGAAAAATTTGCGCA
>JAMCQQ010000284.1 GCA_023379515.1 Actinomycetota bacterium | reverse complement strand
AATATCTTTCCAATTGAAAGAAGTGCATGTTCTTTTTTCGTTTCTTGAGTCTCCATGACGTGAAGCAAAAAACTTTCAACGCACTCAAAAGCATGAAACTCACGTGTTTTCTTCCTCCAACTTTGCTGTACTGGTTCGAACACTTGTAGATGATACTACTAATTAAATCGAGTCATTTGGCGTCCCAAAAAACCTTAAATTTGCTGGGATTGGTTATCTGGTCTTCGTTATAGACTTCCACACTTGAAATATTCCAAAAAAATCGGATGTTCTTTGTTTTCTGCTCACTGCCAAAGTAGATCCAACAACAAGTAGTTTTTTACCGAAAAAAACTATTTGATATAATTTTTAAAGACACTAATCTGGAAATTTTATTATTAATAAAATCTGAAATCGCAAAAATTATAAGGAAGTTGCTTTTAAAAAGTACGACCCGGCAAAAAATCTCAGAAATTTCTAGCAACAATTCATGTTGAAATTTGTCAAAGAATGTTTGTGTTCGATTTGTGAGCGCCATCCACAACGTGCGCGAATCATGTGGCCTTGATTTGTCTGAAAAGAATTGAATAACCGAATTTGCATACACTCAACAAGATAATTCCATAAACATATATTTTTGACTTGATCCATCAAATAGATTTCGATTCAATCAAATGAATGAACAAACTATTGGATATTATAATGGTAGTTGGATTCCCCAATTTTTCAATATCACACCTTCAAATTCGACCAGCAATAATTTTCTTGTTGATGTATCAGTTTTGTCTTGTGTTGGGATAGTGGTTTTGATGACAATGTGCTTGAGTTTCTTTCACGTACGAGCTAATTTAGTTTATTTATGATAATATTATCCAACTTTACTAATATCTTTCTAATTGATGTAGATGTATAAGCATTTTGTCAATTACACGAGGCCAAATCAACAAAGACATATTGTTCGAATTATTTTGATTGTTCCCTTGTATTCTTTATGCAGCTTTCTATCATTATTTTTTTATAAGCAGCAAACCTATTTTGCTATCTTTAGAGACTGGTATTTTTAGTTTTTTTTTATCACTTCAAAACTAATATTTTTAATTTTAATTCAATAGTTACGAAGCCTATGCTTTATATCAATTTTTTGCATTATGTATAGAATTAGCAAATGGCTGGAAGAATATGGAAGCAGCTTTTGTGTTACGTAATGAAAGACCATGGCCTCTTCCATGTTGTTGTTTTAACTTAAAACCAACTGGAAAAACACTGGTATAATTACAATTTTTTTTTACTTCAATTCTTACTCTTTCGATTTTATGAGTTCATTCATAATTGAAAAAATAGATGTGGTGTCAACGTGGAATATTACAATATGCTCTTATTAGACCTATGACAACTATTGCTAGTGCTGTGTTGTTAGCAACTGAACTATATAATGAAGGTGAATGGAAAATAGGTATGATAATTTATTACTATTATTAATAGATTTATTAATAGATTTTTCAATTATTTTTTTTCCTTTCGAGAATCAATTTTTTTTTCAGTTTTTTAATTTTTATTTTAGATCGAGGTTGGTTTTGGATAATGATTGTTAATAATGTCTGTGTTTCAGTTTCATTATACTTTATTGTTTTGTTTTATCAACTTTCGAAACAAGCATTGAAGCCATACCACCCTTTACTCAAATTCAGTGTTATCAAAGGAATTGTTTTTTTCTGTTATTGGTATGTTGTCTCATAGTATCATAATCACAATAGAAATTTTTTTGATTTTTTTTTCATGTTACTTGATATCTCCCAGAGCATTTGAATGATTCTTTTTAGGCAAAGTATCATATTTGCTGCAGTTGTATGGATCCCAATTGTTAGGTTTAGAGATTGGAATAGAGAACATATTGCATACACATTACAAGTATTGTTTCGACACTAAATTAAAAAAAAAAATTGGATTGTGTTGCGTTTTGATCTTTTTATTTGTTAACGCCTCTTAGAATTTATTGATTTGTTTTGAAATGTTTGGTTTTGCAGTATTACAATGGTTTGCATTTCCTTATGCATTTTATGAAATTAATGCCCTCAGTCAAGCCCCTCTCGCTCGACCTTTTGAAGCTGGTGGTATATATTTTTTTTTAGTTTTCAAATAAAATTAGAAACAATAACAAGATTAATTTGTTTAGGAAAAGCAAAAGGTATTGGTGACTCGATGGTACATGCTTTAAACCAAGATGATATGACCAAAGCGACTGTAGATTCATTTGTACCGAAGAAATTGAGAGAATTTAATAAGAAGAAAGAAAAGAAAAGAAGAAATTCTCTTGATGATTCTGGAATAGGTAAGCAAAATTTTAAAACTTTTTCATTTAAAATTTATTTTTCAGTCTTATTTTTGTTGATTTTTCCTCACACTCACTTTTTTTTTCTTTTTAATTTTCTAGGAATTGATATTTCACTCTCTGAATCTGAAACTGAGTCTAGCTCGGAAGAGGATGGAGGCCATCAAGACATTATTAGAAAAGCTTTACAAGACCCTAATCGCGTTATTCTCAATATTCAAGATGATAGGTCTGAAGAAAGAAAAGAAGAAAGAATAAGGAGTGGCTTAAATTCACCTCGAGGAGAAAAGAAAAAGAAAAATAAAATCGATGATGAAATGATAGAACTAGATGATTATGATGTATGTTCCTATTTTTTTTTATAAATCAATTAGCACACAACCCTTACATTATATTTGCATTAAAATAACAGGACCTTTCTTTGGATGATGATATTATTGGTAAAACAGATGGAAAGCGTTGATCCTTTCATGATGGTACAGTAAAGATTTCAGAAACTTTTCATCCACATTCCGAGATGATACATTGGCTCAACCATGCCTATGTTATGGCCAGAATCACTTCCTCTCCACGCCCATGGATTTTTCATTTGGAGCAACAATAAGTGTGAAAGTAAATTCTTGTTATTCATTCATACCTATGGTAACATTTGGACCCGAGTGTGCGAAGTTGAACAATAAATTATTCTAGATAGATAGATTGAAAATATTTGTGAAGAACGTGGCCAAAATCGCAATCGAATGCAAGTTGTGGGAATTTGATTGTGAAAAAAATCACCAAAATTCGGACCCGTTCCAGCAAGCCTTGCACCATGCTTCTATTCTAAAGAAAAAAATTACTATTGATAGATAATCCTTTATTTCATCCATAATTTTCAACATGTATTTTATAACGCTAGCTTATGTAGCACTTATTATTATTAATAGAGAAATAGCATGCTTCAAATAGTTAAGATTTATCAGACGTATCAAGACGAAATAGACCAGTCCATTGGCTCTTTACCCGCTTTTATAAGTAACTCATTCGTTTGTTTGAAATGGGTACAATCATTCCATGACGATCCTAATTTTGTTAATTAAATTAAAAGGAGCGTCCCTATTTTTGCGTGGTTTTTAATAGTTCATGAGTACTCTTAAACGAACTAAAAGTTCATTGAAATTGCATTGACATTGGCAAGAAATCAATTTAAAATAAACCATTTTAACTTAAACCATAAATTAGGAACGCTCTAATAATTTAATTATACCTCCTAAAGGAGAAGGATGGGCAGCCTCGAGAACGTGATGTTTCTTTTTGTCAATCACTTTTCCTTTCTTTTGGGCAAAACCACCCCAAAGTAAATAAATTAATCCAGTTCTCTCCTTATTTAAAATACTATTTAATAAGAATGCAAAAAAAAAGAGGGAAAGAAAAAATCCAGGTAGTAAGTTGAAAATAAGGATAAATAAACAAAAAAAGTTTAACAGGACAATTATTTAA
>JAMCQQ010000283.1:3346-8487 GCA_023379515.1 Actinomycetota bacterium | reverse complement strand
CAATTATTAATTTATTTGTTTTTTTAACCGATTTTATTATTGTTTCAATATCAAGCGGCACCAAGGTCCTTAAATCTATAACTTCAATATCAACTTTTCCCCTAAACTTTTCTGCGACTGCCAGAACTTTATATACCATATTGGAATGGACGGCAATAGTAAGATCGGTTCCACTTCTCTTTATATCTGCCGTACCAATTGGAACGATATAATCCTCTTCCGGAACTTCGCCTTCTTTTGTATAAAGCAGCTTATGCTCTATAAATACTACCGGATTATTATCTCTGATGGCCGCTTTTAATAGACCTTTGGCATCATATGGAGATGAAGGCATGACAACTTTAAGCCCTGGTATATGGTAAAATAATGCCTCCAAGCTTTGAGAGTGCTGACCTGCATTTGATCTTCCGGCTCCACCCTGAGTTCTAAATACTATAGGTATTTGCACTTTTCCACCAGTCATATATCTTAGTTTAGCGGCCTGATTAATTATCTGATCCAAAGCTAAAAGGGTAAAATCAATGTACATATATTCCACAATTGGCCGCAGTCCTTTCATTGCTGCACCTACAGCAAGACCTGTAAATCCCAATTCTGAAATTGGCGTATTTATGATTCGATCTTTTCCAAAAATATCAAATAGTCCCCTTGTCACCTGAAAAGTCCCTCCATGAGGACCAATATCCTCACCAAGACAAAATACTTTAGGGTCTCTTTTCATTTCTTCTTTTATAGCTTCATTTAGTGCTTCCGCATATGTTATTTTTCTCATGGCACAACCTCATCGCTATATATATTATCTAAAAGATTGCTTTCAGGTTCTTTGCTGCTGATTGCAAAATCTTTTGCCTGTTCAATAATTTGTTTTATCTGTTTTTCCAAATTATTGATTTCTTCTGAAGATACATTATATTTCTCAATTAATTTTGTTCTGAAATTTTTTATTGGACAACTTTCGCTTATATATTTTTTTACTTCGTCTCTGCTCCTATAAACTTCAGGATCACCTTGCCAGTGGCCCTTGAATCTATAAGTCGAAACTTCTACAAAAAATGGTCTTTTTTCTTTCCTTGCCAACTCTATTATTCTTTTAAATTCTTCATATATCTTTTCAACGTCCAGTCCATCAATTTTGATGCTTTCAATTCCGAATGATTCTGCCCTTGATTTTATATCTTTCCCGGCAGTGGTGTCTTTTGCAGGTGTAGTTTGGGCATATTTATTATTCTCGCAAACAAAAATAACAGGCAAGTTCCAAACAGCAGCTAAATTTAATGATTCATATAATGCACCCTGGTTTGATGCTCCATCGCCAAAGAATGTAACTGAAACAAAATTTTTATTATCATATCTTGAAGAAAAAGCCAAGCCAGTTGCAATTGGGATACTGGCACCAACTATGCCATTCGCACCATATATTCCTTTGGAAATATCTGCAATATGCATTGACCCGCTCCTGCCCTTACAGATACCGGTTTCTTTTCCCAATAATTCCGCCATCATAGTTTTAACATCTCCACCCATGGCAATTACATGCCCATGCCCCCTGTGCGTTGTAGTAATGCAGTCTCCGATTTTACTGTTTAAATTGCTGCATACCCCTACAGCTATGGCTTCCTGACCAATATATACATGAATTGAGCCCTTTATAATATTTTTGGTGTAGAGGTCCAAGGCACAATTTTCAAATTCCCTGATCAATATCATTTTTTCATATAATTTCAATTTTAATTCTATATCCTTCAAACCATACCTTTCACTTTAAAATCTCATAAATCCATTTATCTATGCCGACAGATTTATCTGAATATTGTCAACCATCTTTATAATATGATTATTCATTTCTCACATTTTATTTTAATTCACCGCATGATTCCCTGATTATTAGCTCCGGCTCTGTAAATATGCTTTGAAAATTTGTTGAAGACTTATTTGAATCCATTAAGTTTTTTAAGACGGACCAGGTAATTTCACTGATTTTATCAGTATTATATTTCAAAGTAGTCAAAGGTACATATGTATTCACACAGAATCTTTCAAACTCGAATCCTATTATTGCAATTTCTTCCGGTATTCTAATATTATTAATTTTGCAATATTCCAATACCAGGGAGGTTGTATTAAAATCATAACAAAATATGGCATCTACCTTTTTTTTGATTTTTATTTTATCTTCCAATTGCTGCCATAAATGTTCTTTATTATGTATTTTTTCTATAATAAGATCCTGATCAAATTCAATATTTTGTATTCTAATGGCATTTTTAAATCCTATAAGTCTGCATTTTTAAATCCTATAAGTCTCATATTAGAACTATGCGTTACGTCTGATCCACAAATATTTAAGATATGTCTTCTATTGTATTTTACAAAATGGTCTACTACTTTTTTCATACCGGATTTAAAATCAATGCCAACAAAATTGGCTTGACAGCCCTTATAATATCTGGCTAATAATACAAAAGGAATATTGAATGCTTTTAATTTTTCAGTCACATTTTTATCCGATAAGGCAGGATTAATTATTACCGCATCTATTTTTTGTTCTAATATAGATCTTAGTATTCTATCTTGTCTTTGAAGATCCTCATTATGATTAAATAGTATAAGATTATATTTACTTGAATAAATTAAATCTTCCAGATGGCTAATTAATTCTGAATAAAAAGGATCTTTTATGGAATGAATTACCAGCGCTATTAAAAAAGATTTTTTTAATACCAGGCTTCTGGCAATATTATTTGGAACATAGTTTAAATCCTGCGCAATTTTTTTAATAACATCTTTAGTGCTTTTTTTTACATTATCTTTATTGCGAAGAGCATTTGAAACAGTGTTTGCTGAAAAACCACTTATTTTTGCTATATCTTTTATGGTCCCCACTCTTAAACAACCTTAATTTAAATAACTTTTTTATAATAATTATCCGGAATTTCTATAGTGAGGTCCAGCCGCCATCAACTAATAATGTATGACCAGTCACCATATCAGAAGCCCTGCTTGCCAAAAATACCACGGCGCCTACCAGGTCTATGGGCTCATTTACTCTACCCATAGGCATTTTAAGTTTTATTTCTTCCAAAAAATTTTTATTTTCCATTAAAGGTTTAGCCATTGCAGTATTTGTGAATGTTGGCGCAATACAATTTACATTAATGGCATATTTTGCCAATTCTATTGCTAAAACTTTCGATAAACCAATCAGGCCCATTTTGCTTGTCGCATATACGGATCTCTCCGGATATCCTACTATGCCAGTCTGCGAAGAGATATTGATAATCTTGCCATATTTATTTTTTATCATAATTTTACAAATATCTCTCGTTAAAAAAAATAAACCCTTAAGGTTAATATTCATTATCTTATCCCACTGCTCTTCAGAAACATTTATTGCTAAATTTGTGATATTTATTCCTGCATTGTTTATTAATATATCAACTTTTTTATAACACGCAATTTCTTTAATAAATTTTTTTATATCATTTAATTTAGAAATATCAAAAGTATATGTCTCTGCTTTTTTTCCACTTTTAATAATAGTATCTTTTATCTTGTTTAATTGATTTTTCTTAGCTTCAATATCAGTAAGAATTAACTCTGAGCCAAATTCCGATAAAGCAAATGTAATTTCTCTGCCAATATCACTTGTTGCTCCGGTTACTATTGATATCTTGTTTTCAAGGTTAAAAAGTTTTCTATACATTTCTATAAATCCTGACTATTTGATAATAAAAGCACCCATAGAGATCCTAGGGTTTTTAAATAACATATATTTATTATTCTGCTAAAAAATCAATATATATTTTTTTTATTTAAAATCTTTGTTGAATCAATAATTTCATTTAATCTGTTTCTGTAATATTTAAAATTATTCCAGGAAACATCGGGAGGGACCAAATGGTCAACATATGGAACATATCCGCCTTGCTCAATAAGAAAAGGTATTTTTTTCAGTTCCTTGTCTATGCTGTCTTTATCTCCGGCAAGAGCCATTTTATTTATGCCACCCATCATTCTCAGCTCCGGAAAATTTTTCCTTATCTCTATTAAATCATTACCTGCCTGCTGCTCAAAAGGATACATGGAATTTATTCCTGCCTCTAAAAAAAGTGGAATCAGGCCCTCTAGATTACCATCCGAATCTACATTGAAATATTTAATACCTTTTGATTTTAAAAAGCCTATTAATTTTTGATAATATGGAGTCATAAACTCTTTAAAAGTATTTGGACCGATTAAGGATCCTTGTCTGCCTGCCATATCTTCCCAAAAAACTACAATATCAAATTCAATCTCAGAGGTTAAATTTTCGGCCATTGAAATCCAAAGATTACAAAGATGTTCCAAGATATCTTTTATGAGTCCGGGATCGTCATGATAAAGCATAAATAAAGAATTTTCCCCTATAAGCCACCTCAGTGAGCCAAAAAAACCTACCGGTTCATCAAGAACCCCTAAAGGATTTTCCATGCTTTTGGATTTTTTTATAAAATCTTCTTTATTACCTATAAATCTTTCATTGATACTATTAAAATTAAATCTCTCTCCTTTAACTTTTTCCCAATCATTTCTGTTTTTTACAGGAAATTCCAAAAACATGGGCATACTTGATTTATCTTTATATTCTTTTTTCCTTACACCATCAGTATCAAGATATTCAATACATTTATCATCTTCATTTAAGACTTCTTTCTCAAATCTTGGAAAAATCCAGTAATTGTAAGGGACCAGAGCCCATTCTTTATCAAGCTTAAAATAATTGTATACATCGGACTCAGGTTTTGGAATTTTCCCGGACCATGAATATGATCCCTGAGGATGCCCCGGGCCCTGTATAGCATCGCCATATTTTAAATCGTCTTGATATCCTTCTGTCTTTTTTAATCCCCCCTGGTACCAGCGCTCTATTGCTCCTATCCAATAACCGAATTCCCATTTTAGTGTCCTCGGGCATGGTTCAAAGTTCATAATTTTTAAAAATAATTCCTTTGCTGACTCATTCTTTGACATAAAAATTCCTTTTAATTCAAATTTATTTCTTTTGTACCATAAATAAATATAAATTCAAACATAATGTATGCTTATAATATTTATCTATCTCTAGACCCTGTTAAGTCTTTCTTTCAGTTCTGTAAGCTCCT
>JAMCQQ010000283.1:0-3336 GCA_023379515.1 Actinomycetota bacterium | reverse complement strand
GTAACATAAATAAATCATCCCCTTTTAATTAAAAATATTTTAATTTCCTGTTAAATGACTATTTTCTTATTCATTGTCAATCCACGTCGTTTATTTTTAAGCTGAATTCATCAACCATTTTCTCTTCCGGCTCAAAATCTCTGGGACCTGTTCTAGACCCTGTTAAGTCTTTCTCTCAGTTCTGTAAGCTCCTCGCCCCCGGCCATCAAATGTATGAGTTTGGCCTCGTCAACTTCGGACCTGTCATAAATTCCAACAAGGTTTCCGTGGTTAAGTATTGCAAAACGATCACCTACTGTCATGGCATGGGTCACATTGTGGGTAATTAAAATAATGCCGGTGCCGCGGTTTTTCACATCTTTGATAAATTTTAGGACAATGGCGGCTTCCTTTACTCCAAGGGCCGAGGTAGGTTCATCCAGGATAAGCAGTTTGGTCCCCAGATGCTCTGCACGGGCAATTGCCACCGTCTGGCGCTGGCCCCCGGAAAGTGTGCTTACTGCCCGTGATGTTTGGGCAATATTGACGCCTATCTTTTCAAGTCCGGCTTTTGCTATCTCGTGCATTTTCTTTATGTCAAGTGTTCTAAAGGGCCCCCAGCCAACAGTCGGCTCAGAGCCGACCACAAAATTTTCCGCTATGCTCATCAGCGGAAAAATTGCAAGATCCTGATAAACGGTCCGTATTCCGATATCGATTGCATCCCTTGATGAGGCAAGGGCTAGGCTTTTGCCTTCAAAGAATAACTGGCCGCTGTCCGGCTTAAAAACCCCGGACAGTATTTTAATCAGTGTTGACTTGCCTGCACCATTATCGCCAAGAAGGCACAGCACTTCAGCGCTGTATACGCTAAGACTTACATTGTTTAAGGCAACCATGTTGCGGCCAAATGATTTTTTTATGTTACAAACTTCCATTAGCACTGCCCTATTATCTTTCATAATTTTTCCATCCTCTGCCCGGTCCGGTTAATTAAAACAGCAATTATTAAAACAATTCCAAGCACTGCCTGGTACCATTCTGATGAAATATTTAACATATAGATTCCCTGACGCAGCAGCCCCAGGGTAAGACATCCCAAAAACGTGCCGATCGGAGAGCCATAGCCGCCGGTAATAAGTGTGCCTCCTATAACTACCGTAATTATTACTTCCATTTCTTTTAGGGCACCGCGCAGCGTATCTGCTGAGGAGAGGCTCAGCACCTGGGTTACCGAAAGCAGGGCAACTGATGCAGCAGTGGCAACAAAGAGTATTATTTTTACCCTGTTTGTGGGAACGCCCAGGGCCCTGGCTGCTTCTTCTGAACCTCCGGTGGCAAAGATCCAGTTTCCAAATCTTGTCCTTCTTAGAATAAAATAGGCCAGTATTGTTACTGCTACCCACCATATCGCACTGGCGCTTATTATCCCGCCAAAAATCTTACCGGCAAATAATTTAAATAACCAATTTGTCTGCAAATGTTCGTTTACTCCTCCGATTAAGGCTCTTTTGGTAATTGACTGTGCCACACCGAAGGTAATTCCTCTCAGGAAAAAAAGGCCCCCAAGAGTGACAATTAGGGACGGGATTTTAGTTTTAACCACAATGTAGCCCTGGATAAAGCCATACAGCAGCGCAAAGCTAAATGTAATAAGGATGGAAAGCCAAAGAGGAAGACCCCATGCCACTATGCACAGTGCCAGAAGCATGCCGCTTGCCCCAACCATGGACCCTACCGAAAGATCAAATTCTCCGGCAATCAAATGGGGTGTTGCAACTACTCCGATTATTCCAATCGAGACCGACAGGTCAAGTATCGATTTAAAAATTATAACTGAATTAAAACCATTTTTGCCGGCTGTTATACTAAAGAAGGCCCATAAAACTATCAGTCCGATAACTGATCCAAATTCCGGGCGCCTAAGCAGGTTCTTGCCAAAGCTGCTGCCGGTTTTGAGACTGTTTGTCTTTAAGTCATTATCCATATTTTCTCCAAAAAATTTACATTTTCCTATTTTTTGCAAAAGCTCAAATCGATTTAATTTTAAGTAGTGAGGAAGCAGAAGGCTGCCTCCTCACTACTTGGACTTATCATATTAAAAAATACAAATTTTTAATACGAGCTTTATTTTAATATGTTCCTGCTCCTGATGCTATTGCGGCCAATATGGAATCAACATTGGTTTTGTCTATAATGAAAGGACCTGTGAGCACTTCTCCTGTAGGTGCAACACCCCATTTGATTTTGTTTACCAGGAAAGCAACTGCATAATATCCATTTGTCCACTGCTGCAGAGTGGTTGACCATTGTACCTTGCCGTCTTTGATTAGCTGAAGGTATTCCGGGGTAAAGTCCATGATGCCGATTTCAACTTTTCCAAGCAGTCCAAGCTCTTCAAGTACGGGCACAATTGCAAGACCGCTTATTCCGGCCCAGCCGCCGGTAATGCCGTCTATGGTAGGATCTTTTAGAAATGCTGCTTTGTATGCAGCTTTTGTATTTTCAACACTTGTAACGTCCGTTATGATCTCTGTCCATTTAACTCCTTTTGAGTCTGCATAATCTTTAAATCCCTGGTCACGGACCTCAATATTTAATTCTCCCTGAACGTGATTGTCTATTGCTATGTTTTTGGCCCCGTCATCTATGAGCTTTTTGGCAACGAATTGGCCATCGGAATAACTGTCTCCACCTATGAAGCACAGTGCACCTGCTTCTTTCCAAACCTGGGCCCCACCCTGGAACAGTACAACAGGGGTGCCTTTGGCTGTAATCTCTTTAATCTTTGGAACCAGGGCGTCAGGATCGGCTACCATTATGCCCAAGCCCTTTGCACCTTTTGCAAGGGCCCCGTCAATTAATGCCATTTGTGCAATAGCATCTATCTTTGGAGGTGAAACAAATTCTACATCAACCCCATAGTCAAGCCCTGCTTGTTTTACACCATTTCCGATAATGGCCTCATATGGATTTGACACGTCGTTGTGAGCAACAACACTGATAAAGAGCTTTTCTCCGGCTGCTGCGGTGGTTTCGGCTGCTGCCGTAGTTGCTGCTGCTGTGGTCTCAGCTGCTGTGGTTGTTGACGCAGCCGCCTTACAGCTTACCCCAAATAGAAGCATTGAAGCTGCAAAAATAACTACGATTAATAAACAAAAATACTTTTTCACTTTAATATCTCCTTTTAAGAACTTTTTTACAAAAACTGTAGTAAGATATCCCGGAGATTTGCTTTTGGTCACTGTCTGTCCGGATAGTTGACTGACTTTGCAAATCTCATTTTTATCATAGGTTCCCACCTCCCTGCTGTAAGTTATGATACTTGCTTTGATCTTTTAAATATTGAGGTCCGTG
>JAMCQQ010000282.1 GCA_023379515.1 Actinomycetota bacterium | reverse complement strand
TGCAATTACAACTGAGATTGCCATTTGCTTGTTAGAAAACTTTACTTCATCGCCTGTGGCTTCACTGACAGACTGGCTTAGGGCTTTAAAACCTAACGCAAGGTTTTCGACCAGTGCTACAATACCCCTGATAAAAAAGAAACCTAATATCTTATTTTTGCTCATCAGGGAAATTTCTTTAAAAATCTTTGTCGATATTGTCTTGTCAGGACGTCTGACTGCAATTGCCCAAAAGCGCTTGCTTCTCATCATTACGCCTTCTAATACTGCCTGTCCGCCAACCTGGATTTTTTTTGTAATAGATTTGCTATCATGTTCAGGCATCAAAATCACTTTATAACTTTTTTGAGTCTCTTCTGGAACCTGTCTACTCGTCCACCCGAATCAACAAGCTTCTGTTTTCCGGTATAAAAAGGATGGCAGTTGGAACAAATTTCTACCTTTAGTTCTTTTCTTATAGATTTTGTTTGAAACGTATTACCGCAGGAACACGTAACAACACAATCATAATAAGCCGGATGTATTTCTTTCTTCATAACTTAGCCTCGCTATCTATTAAGCTGTAACTTTCTCTATTTAAATTTTTTAAATATTATTCGTTTCAAAAGTGGTATATTACCATAATTAAATTGATTCGTAAATAAACTAACACCCGCAAGTTTTTCAGAACTATGCCTGCAACGAACGATATTTTTATGATAATTTGTATTGCCTATACTTCTATGCCCGGGAATTAAGAGTGGGTTTATTGTTTTGCTGGAAACTTGCTTTAATTACATTCAGGAAATCCTGGTTCGTTTTTGTTTTCCTCATATAATCAATTAGCTGCTCTATGGCAACTTCCGGTTCTTTTTCATGAAGGATCCTTCTAAGCTTCCAAACCTGCCCGGCCTCTTCTTCATCCATTAGGAGTTCTTCTTTTCTGGTTCCAGACCTCGTTATGTCAATGGCAGGGAAAATTCTCTTGTCTGCGAGTTTTCTGTCAAGATTTAGTTCCATGTTTCCGGTACCTTTGAATTCTTCAAATATTACCTCATCCATCCTGCTTCCTGTCTCAACAAGCGCTGTAGCAAGAATTGTAAGGCTCCCTCCAAATTCTATATTTCTTGCGGCCCCAAAAAATCTTTTGGGCGGGAACAGCGCAGTGGAATCTACCCCGCCTGAAAGCACCCTTCCGCTTGCGGGTATAGAGAGGTTGTAAGCTCTTGCCAGCCTTGTGATACTGTCAAGAAGTATGAGTACGTCTTTGCCGTGTTCAACAAGTCTTTTTGCCCTTTGCAGAACAAGCTCTGATACCTGGATATGGTTCTCGCTTGGCTGATCGAATGTTGAGCTGATAACTTCACCTTTTACCGATCTTTCCATATCTGTTACTTCTTCGGGCCTTTCGTCAACAAGCAGTACCATTATATATACTTCAGGATTGTTTGTTGCCACACTATTTGCGATGTCTTTCAAAATTGTTGTTTTACCTGCTTTTGGAGGTGATACTATAAGTCCTCTCTGTCCTTTTCCGATAGGTGCAATAAGATCAATTATTCTTGCTGATATATTATGCGGGGTGGTCTCAAGTCTTAACCTCTGCATTGGATATATAGGTGTCAGCGATTCGAAAGGTTTTCTTTTTCTTACAACTTCAGGATCACTGTCATTTACCTTTTCGATTCTTAATAGAGCATTATATTTTTCGTTATCTTTCGGGGGTCTTACAACACCAAATACCTCGTCACCCTGCCTCAGATGAAACCTTCTTATTTGTGATTGAGATACGTATATATCGTTCGGTCCCTGAAGATAACCGGTGGTGCGCAGAAATCCATAACCTTCTGAAAGTATGTCAAGAATTCCTTTCATCTTCTCTTCATACACTTCGAGATCACCTTCAAATTTTCTCTCAGGCTCTGCTTCCTCTATCGGTGCTTTCCCAATTTCTTCTTCGATTTCGGCCACAGGTTTTTCTTTTATCTCAAGACTGATATTCTCAGCTGTATCAGACTTATCCTTTGATGAAGGCGGCAAATCAGGAATCGCTTTAAGTATTTTCTCTATCAAAGCCTCCTTCTTTAAATTCGTTGTGCCTGAAATATTTAATTCTTTTGCTATTTCTTTAAGCTCGGATATTACCTTACCCTCAAGAACATCCCTGCTTAATCCTCTTAGTTCCTCTAACAATTATTTCTCCTTTCAAAAACCCATTATTTACTTTTTACATGGGGGTATATTTTTCGACTTTTACTATTATTTCTAAAGAATTGTAAAACTACAAAAATCTATCAAAATACTCCAAAAAATTAATTAAAAGTAATTATTTTCTGGAATTAATAAAGATATTATTATTTCGTCAATTTTTTGAAATTTAATGAATATAAAAGAAGAATTTTTACCTTATTTAATTTATAAACAAACCTTGTAGCAAAGATAATATATAGTTATTTAAAAAAAAGCAAGAAATTTTTAAAAAATCAAAATTCTTATAAAATCTTGGAAACTGGTTTTAATAAGATCATAAAATATAAGGCAGCTATCCGTCCCACAGTTGATATGGGAGTTTGATGGATAGCTGCCTTATATTTTAACAAAATATTTCAGACCAGCCCTTTTTTGCTATTAATCAGCCAATAATTTTAACATCAACATCAAATCTTTATACCAATATCAGAACTTTGGAAGCTTTTTCAACGATTCCTTTATCTTCTCATCCGGATACTCGTAATTTTCAAGCTTTCCATCCATATAGGCTTCATATGATGTAAGATCAAAATGACCATGGCCGCTGAAATTAAATGCTATTACTTTCTTTTCACCGGTCTTTTTACATTCCAAAGCTTCATCTATCGCTACCCTTATTGCATGGCAGGTTTCAGGTGCAGGAATTATCCCCTCTGTTTTTGCAAAAATAACACCTGCATCAAAAACAGTTTTCTGATGAACCGCAACTGCTTCTATGATCTTTTCATTGTAAAGAAGGCTTACCTGAGGTGACATACCATGATATCTCAGTCCGCCTGCATGGATGCCTGGCGGAATGAAATCATGACCGAGGGTATACATTTTTGCTATCGGTCCTGTTTTTGCAGTGTCGCCATAATCATATTCAAAAGGTCCTTTGGTAAGAGATGGGCATGCGATTGGTTCTACTGCAATTATCCTTATATTCTTATTTTTCTTTTTGTCTGGTATAAACGGGAATGCAAAACCACCAAAATTGCTGCCTCCACCCACACAGCCAATCAGAATATCGGGAAATTCTCCGATTTTTTCAAACTGTTTTTTAGTCTCAAGTCCGATTATTGTCTGATGCAGAATTACATGGTTTAAAACACTTCCAAGTGAATATTTTGTAGTACCGCCGCTTTTTGCAGCAACTTCAACTGCTTCACTTATCGCAAGTCCCAAACTTCCGGGTGAATTAGGATCTGCTGACAGCATATTTTTGCCTGCATCAGTTCTGTTTGAAGGTGAAGCATAAACATCCGCACCCCACAACCTCATCATTAATTTCCTGTAAGGTTTCTGATCATAGCTTACCCTGACCATATAAACCGTGCATCCTATCCCAAAAATATTGCAGGCAAAAGCAAGTGCGCTCCCCCACTGTCCTGCCCCGGTTTCAGTTGCAAGATTTTTGGTGCCTGCCATTTTGTTGTAATAAGCCTGTGCAACAGCAGTATTCGGTTTATGGCTTCCGGCAGGGCTCACACTTTCATTCTTGAAATAAATTTTTGCAGGAGTATCAAGAAATTTCTCAAGCCTTTCTGCCCTGACTAGCGGAGTTGGTCTCCACATTCTGTAAATATCTATTAATTCCTTCGGAATATCAATGAAGTTATCCATACTTACTTCCTGCATAATAAGCTCCATCGGGAAAAGGATAGACAAATCATCCGGTGTCAACGGCTTGCCTGTCTGCGGATGAAGCGGCGGGGCAAGCGGCTTTGGGAGATCCGGATTTATGTTATACCATTGGCTCGGTATTTCCTTTTCCGATAGCATTATCTTTTTTTCTTTGTCATCTAAACTCATTTTTTACACTCCTGTCTAATATAGTTAATAAATTAAATAATTTGTTATGCTGCTGTTGCTTATTTTGTTGTTAATAAATTTTTTTTACTTTTGTTTTAACTCTTATTTTGTACTTATTGTATTTTTAATAATTTAAATTGAACTCTAAATTGAACTGCAGTTGCGATTGGTCCATAATAAATTTTTTTTCATCTCTTATCACCCCGATCTTTCTATTGTTGTTAAATTATTTATTAAATCATTTTATCCTGAAAAACACCCTTAAAACAAAAAAACCTCCAAATCCCCACACAAGTCAGTGTGTAGAGACGAGAGGTCATCCCGCGTTGCCACTCTACTTCACAGAAATTAACTATCCTGATATCAATTCTTGCTACTAAAATCCTAAAAAAGCAATATAGCTTAGTGGAATTAAGAGCAGTTAATAATCTGTGCGCTCTTTTATTTCAGGTACATTCTCATACCTTATCCCTTGATAACGGAGGAATCCGGGCCAGCATACTCTCTTAAATAGTAAAGATAAAAATTTAAGATTTGTGCCAACCACCTCACAGGTCCATTCGGTTATCAGCTTTGCAGCCGCATTCTCAGCCCCGGCGGCTCTCTGTATGCTGCTTGATACCTACTATTCCTGCTCACAGGTTTTATTTCTATATTAAATTTTCAAATTAGCTTAGCTAATAATTAGCTTACCAGGGAAGGAATCTTAGCACAATATTTTTACTTTGTCCATAATTATTTCAAAAAAATCATGATTATTTGATTTACTTCCCTAATTTATGAATTGATCTTGAAAGAGAGGCTGCATAATTAAATCCATAAAAATAATTTCTAAATGAGCTTGCGCTGGAATGATAAATATTCTGGCCTTCAAAATAATCTACCAAAATTTCTCTGAGTCTTTTAAGTTCCTTTAACCTGTAAAAGTCATTCATTCCTTCAGTAGTATAATCAAGCAATTCAAGAGATCTTTCAAACGATATTATAGTATATTCCGGATTACCTTTTTCCTGCCAGTTAAGAGCCCTTTCGACCTCACTTCCTACATTTGCAAGTTGTTCCATCAGACTTAAATCATGCCATCTTTGTTGAAGGTCTTTATGATAAACTGTCATTCCTAAGTTTCACTCTTCTATCAATCTATTTACAATCAATTTTATTTTGTAACGTATCTCCGGGTCTTCAATGCCTCTGGTACAGTTTCCAAGCCTTGGCCTTAAATTTATCATTGAATCAAATTCTATCCGCTGGTCTGCCGGCAGATCAGAATAAATGTTTATTCCCCAGATATCCTGCTGCCTTGAGCCTTCTTTTAGGAGCAACGCTTCTTCATCAGAATG
>JAMCQQ010000281.1:2153-4408 GCA_023379515.1 Actinomycetota bacterium | reverse complement strand
ATCCTGTCTCTTAATGCAGGATGAAATTGATAAAGTTGGTGCAGATTATAGAGGAGATCCTTCATCTGCATTGCTTGAGGTGCTTGATCCTGAACAGAATAATTCATTCAGGGACCATTACCTTGAAGTTCCTTTTAATTTGTCAAATGTAATGTTTATAACTACGGCAAATATACTGGACACAATTCATCCTGCATTAAGAGACAGGATGGAAATAATTGAAATACCCGGATACAGTTCTGAAGAAAAGATACATATTGCTGAAAAATTTCTAATTCCTAAGCAGTTAAAAGAGCAGGGTGTTGAAAAATATGACATTAAATTCAACAAGGACGCAATACTTCTTTTAGCAGAAGAATATACAAGAGAAGCAGGCGTTAGAAATATGGAACGGGAGATAGCCAATATTTATAAAAAAATAGCGCGTGAAATTCTTGAAGGCAAGCAATACCCTAAAATAGTCACAAGAAAAAAAGTTGCCGACTATCTTGGTGTTTCCAAAATTCAGCCAAGTGAAATTGAAGATAAAAACAATGTTGGTGTTGCAACCGGGCTTGCTTATACTCCCGTAGGAGGAGATATAATATTGATTGAATCAACCCATTATAAGGGCAATGGAAAATTGATACTCACTGGAAGCCTGGGAGAAGTAATGCAGGAATCTGCCAAAGCTGCTATCAGTTATGTGCATTCAAAAGCGCGTGAACTTGGAATCAGTGATAATCTTTTTAACAGATCTGATATACATATTCATGTTCCTGCAGGTGCTATTCCAAAAGACGGGCCTTCAGCAGGGGTTTCCATTACTACATCACTCGTTTCTGCAATGACCGGAATCCCGGTTCTAAGAGATGTTGGAATGACCGGAGAAATTACACTTCGGGGAAGAGTTATGCCAATCGGAGGCCTTAAAGAAAAGCTGCTTGCAGCAAAAAGAGCAGGCCTAAAGAAAGTTATTCTTCCTGCTAAAAATAAAAAAGACCTGAGCGAAGTTCCCCAGACTATACTTAAGGGACTTAATCTGGTCTTTGTTGACAATATAGATGAAGTGGTAAAAAATGCTCTGGAATCTGATCCTTTTATAAACCAGAAAACCCAGAGTATGAGCGGTGAAGCAATGCAGAAAATTACATCTGTAAGTGCTTAGATAAAAAAATTAATAATTCACTCTCCATCTGCAACAGAGCTTCCTGCAATATTTAATACGCAGGAAGCTCTGTTTTCTATAATTAACCACGTTTACCTAAGTTGTTACAAAAACGTTAATATAATCCATTAATGTGAATTAATATTTTACGCATTTAGCTTTATAACATAACAATAGTTACAGCATAGTGAATGATTTAAAATGTTAATTTATACACAAAAAATTCCTTAAATTGCCATATATACTATGTAAAGTGGGCATAAGGAAATCCCATGTTTTTAAGAAATTTGTCTTTTTAGATATAAATAAATTAATTTATAAACTGTCCGATCTGCCCGTAAGATAATCTCTTATTTCATCTTCATCAGGATCTATTGCATCCAGAATAAGCCCTTTTATATATCTTACAGCTTCATATAATACCGGAGATATTTTCCCGTGGACTGCAGCAACATGATGAATATATGGACCGTAAATTAGCCTTTCTTCCCATTTCGTCCAGTCTTTTACTTCAACCCATAGTACCGTGCCTACAGTCTCTGGTCCTTCAATGCCATGGGCATGACCTGCGAGCAGGCTGTAATTTCCTCCCAATCCGTCAAATCTTAAAATGGATATATCTCCACCTTCTATCTCAAAGCTGCAAATACCTGCAGGAGCGTTATTTAAAATACTATGGCATAAAATCTTACCTTTTAAATCTTTTTTCTTAAGAGAAGTTGGGAAGGGGCCACAATGCCATAAAAGTTCCCCATTGTCATTTTCCGGATGCCTGTTTGTAATATCTGCAAATATTACCTTATTTTGTCCAAAGCTTGCAGACTGAGCAATAAGTGCCGATACTGAACCGCAGATATCACTTTCACACACAACAGGTATTCCTTCATCAAAAAGCAATGAATTTGCAAGGCACGGTACTATACCATATATCTCATTTAGACTAGTCCAGCACTGAATGCTAAAAGCGGAGATATTGTCACTTTCTTTTAATCTCTTTATAGCTTCCTTTAGAGAAACTATATTTTCAAGTTTATCTTCCTCTATTAAGACCTCAAAATTTTGCAAAAGCAGCAAATGTTGTAAAGACATTTAATAATATAAGAATTGG
>JAMCQQ010000281.1:0-2143 GCA_023379515.1 Actinomycetota bacterium | reverse complement strand
TGAGGTCTTAATAGAGGAAGATAATGTGTTTTTATAATTTTCATCATTTACCTTTTTTATCTCTTTTGCCAGGAGCACTACATCTATTAAATTATAAGGAATAATTTGAATACTGAACTTTTCCAGGAGCTCCCCTTCATTTGAAATTACACTCAAGAAAGGTCTTGGTCTTGTACCAATCTGGCCAATTCTTATATTATTAAATGTCTTTACAACATTTGCTGCTTTTGCAAAATTTTCAAATCCACGGACAAAAATATCATCATCTGGTCTGGAGTTTATAATATAAGTAAAAGGTACATCCAGCCTTTCAAGTATTTTTGAAGTAGCAAAAAGCCCGCACTGTGAATCCCTTAGTCTTGAGCCGTCCGGCTGGGGAGCTTCATCTCTTGGGCCCCAGAGAAGGAATGGCAATCCCATTTCCTTTGCAAGTCTTGCAACCACATCTTCTGTACCGAAGTTGCAATGCGGGGAAAACACACAATCAACTTTTGCATCTTTTAATTTCTTTACTGCAGCCTCTATTTCTTTTTCATCCAGCAGAAGTCCGTCTTCATTTATACCTTCAATATCTATGGTTTCGTATCCAAGGGATTTTATCTTGTCTTTAATTATGGTTTTATATTTAAGCGCATCTTCTCTTGAAAAAACTGCCCTTCTTGTTGGTGCATAACCTATTTTAAAATCCTTGAATGGTTTTATCATTTTCCCCTCCAATAAACTCATTATACTAAAAAATTTATCACGTAGCATCACCACTATTAATAGAATAAATAAATTTATAACTTTTTAAGACTATTTAATGTTGGCCAGAATTATAAATTCCATATTTTCTGGCAAACTTTAACATTTGTAAAATTTTCAATGGAGAAACATCAGGTTGTACTGAATGAACCGGAGCTAAAACATATCCGCCTCCGGGTGCCAGATCGTCAATTCTCTTTTTAACTTCTTCTTCCAGTTCCTTTTCTGACCCAAAAGGCAATACTTTCTGTGTGTCTATAGCTCCCCAGAATGATATATATTTTCCAAATTCTTTCTTAAGCCAACGTGTATCCATCCTATAAGCAGATACTTGGACTGGATTTATAACGTCAACTCCAATATCAATCAAATCAGGGATAAAATTAACTATGCTGCCACAGGAATGATAAGCTAATTTAGCATCAGTGCGACTTTTTATATAACTGTATAATTCTTTTTGATAGGGCTTAATAAATTCTCTGTACATATCAATGGACATCAGAGGTGCATCTTGTGAAGCAAGGTCATCTCCAACAAAAAAAACCTGGACAAAATCTCCTACAATATCCAGAAACTTCTCAGCTTTTGCCATATTAAAATCATTTATTCTTCGCAAAAGGGTATGAACAATACTTTTATTAAAAATCATATCTATAAAAATATTTTCAAGTCCCCGCAAATACCAGGCCCTCTCAAAAACAGAATCTCCAGGCTCTGCCACAAGCGCATAATTAGTTTTATAATATAGGTATTTAATTCTAGCATCCAATCCTTCAAATCTTTTATTATCTACAGGATCAGGAAATTTTAATTTTTTAATATCATCGACTGTCTTTGCATTAGCCAGAGGATAGCCAACCATATCATAATAAACACCATTTTTTGGTTTTCTGAACTTTACACCCCATTCATCTATTAAATGATCATTATCCAGCTCAGATTCCATCCAATTACCGGGCGGTCCAGGTTTTACAGCCCTAAAACCAATTCCCAACTTCTCCAGAACTTCCTCATGCATAAAAACAATTTGAAAAGGTAAACTCATTAGGTCATTCTTCTTTTCAAAGTGTAAGTATTTTTTAAGATTATTATATGCAGGAACTAAAAATGTCGTAGCGCCCAAACTGCCCAAATCTATTGGAACTTGATCAGGCTCTCTGTGATTTAATGTACTTAACAATCTTTCCCGTGGATTCATAAAAGCTCCTTAAATAATTTAAAAATAAAAAATGTTTAAAATTTGTCTTAAATTAATATTACTCATTTAAATCTTATTTAAACTGCCGAAGAGTTCCATCTTCTTTATTACAACTTTTTTTATATGCTGCATGGTGTTGTAAATAATATCCGGATAATTGTACAAATCACTGTTTTCGTTGAGTCTTTTCTTTAATTATGG
>JAMCQQ010000280.1 GCA_023379515.1 Actinomycetota bacterium | reverse complement strand
AGGTACTCAGTGGGAAATGTTTCGTGATGAATTAACCCAAGATATATTAAATGTTATGAACCGGCAAATTTTGATAGATGCCAATGGTTTTTTAGAAAAAAACTTTGCTGGATGCAACGAAATAAAATATATCGTAATAGGTAGGGGAGTTACATGAAATTAGCCAATCGAAATGCAATTATTACAGGTGGAAACCAAGGTTTCGGACGTATGTTGGCCCTGAAATTTGTTAAAGAAGGTGCGTCACTTGTAATTTGTGCCCGGGATTTTAGAAAACTCAAGGATACTTTAAAAGAGTTAACTCAAATTGCGGCACCTGGCCAGAGGATTACCATATTGCAAACTGACGTATCAGTAGAAAAAGATGTAAGGCAATTAGTTGCAGCAAGTATAGAAGCTCTTGGTAGAATTGACATTTTGGTTAATAATGCAGGCGTATATGGACCGAAGGGTTCTATTGAAAAAGTTGACTGGCAAGAGTGGGTTAAAGCCATTGAGATTAATCTATTTGGGACAGTTCTGTTGTGTAAAGAGATTATTCCGCATATGAAAAGAAATAACTATGGGAAGATTATTAACCTATCCGGGGGCGGTGCCACAGCTCCCCTACCTGGCATAAGTGCTTATGCGGCTTCAAAGGCTGCTGTAGTACGGTTAACAGAAACACTAGCTGAGGAATGCCGTAGTTTTAATATCGATATTAACGCAGTAGCTCCGGGAGCATTAAATACCCGATTGTTAGATGAGGTGTTATCTGCAGGACCAGCAGCTGTGGGGCAAGCATTCTATGAAAAAGCTTTAAAACAGAAGGAGACAGGGGGAACTCCTTTAGAAAAAGGGGCTGAACTTTGTTCATATCTTGCTTCTTCTGAAACTGATGGCATAACTGGTAAATTAATTAGCGCTGTATGGGATCCATGGGAAAAGCTTGCAAGCTACAAAGCACAATTACAACAGAGTGATATTTATACTCTGCGGCGAATCATTCCAGAAGGTCGTGATGAAAAGTGGGGGCAGAAATAGTTGAGTCGAACAACAGGAGGCTTATATGTCAGACACATATTTATTTGTTTTTATGAACATTATGTTCTTCTTAATTGGTTTTCCTCTTGTAAAGCTATTACCAAGCAATACATTCAAGATGCGATTGCTTATTGCCCCAACTATAGGTTACGGGATTTCTGCTGTGATTATTACTGTATTGTATAAATGGGGAATTTCAATTAATTTAGCTTTTAGGATTTTTCTGGTTGTTGCTTTAATTATTGGGTTATGGTTTTGTTATCAAGCTTATAATAAATTCAAAGCGAGGGAAAAATTTAATTTTCTTCAAGCTAATAAAAAAATACTTATTTTATTATTAATGTGGATCGCGGGCAGTATTATCTTATTAGCCCCTAAATGGACGGGCGGAAACCAGTTTGCAGTATTTCAGGGAAACACACATGATACCTTTGGATATTTAAATTCGGCAGTTGTTTATGCAAAAGAACCATATCAAACTATCATCAACGCAGACGAAAAAAGTCGCATCAATAATCCCCTTATGTCTTATGCAAGAGGAAATCTTTATGGCCGTCCTTCTGTCCATATACTTTATAGTTTTGTCGGACAATTGTTGCCTTTCCAGAATTATAAACTATATTATACTTTTTTAATTTTCTTTTTTTCTCAAGCCATTTTGGTATTTATGTTCTTTGTTGTAAATATATTGAAAACTGCTAAACCGGTTTTCACCGGCTTAGTTGCTCTTGCCTTTCCTCTCGGTTTTTGGGGGCAATATATTCTTGATATAAATGCATGGAGTCAGATATCATCTGTGCCAATTCTATTTTTAATTGTAGCTTTAACTGTATTAGTTTTTGGAAATTATTATGATAAAAAAATAAGTATGGCTATTTTTATAAGAACGATGATTCTATTCACTTTATTTTCTGCATCAGCAACTTATCTTTATCCGGAAGGTCTACTTTTTCATTTGCCTGTTATCAGTTTGCTTACAGGAATATACTGTTGCTATTGTATGTCCAAAAAATATAATTGGCCAATCAGCTTTACAATTTTTGCCGGAATAATCTGTGGTATTTTGACAGGTTTTTTATTTTATGATGGCACAATAGGATTTGTGTTAAAGCAGGCAAAATGGGTTAATACAAACAATGTTAGTTGGTGGCAATATTTTCAGGCTTTTCTTAACGGGAAAGATGGGTTAAATAATTCTCTTATTAATAATATTATTGACGCTGTAGCAGGATTTGTGGGGTTTTATTTTGTAACCCCTAAGACTGACTCAACCGTGATTGCATTATTTGCCAGAATGGTAATTTTAGTATTTTCAACATATATTTTAGCCAATTTACTATTTTATATCAAAGATATAATTTCGAAAAAAAACAGTAATATCAACCTAAATAATAGTGGTAGATTGGCTGTTTTGTTCTTCCTGACTTTTCTGCTTTTATCAACACTTCCAATTGTATATTTTTTATTAAGCAAAAATTATTGGGCAGCCGGTAAAGCATTAAGTTATATTTCACCCTATTATATCCTTTTTATATGTATTCCTGTTCTAAAAAATAATGAAAAGAAGAACTTCAAAAATTTTACAAACCTCCTGTTTATCTTTATAATATTCCAAATATCTTTTGGTGTAATAAGAATAAATGCGGTAGCAAAACCTGACGGAATCCATTATGAGCGGCCTTATCCTACGGTTGAAAATTTGAAGGAGTCTATAGATTGGGATATGGATAAATTGTATCCACATATTAAAAATAGCAAATTAATTAGCATAGACATTAAAAACAGATTCATCGAGAATTACTGCATGGTATATCTTTATACTATCAATAAAAAATTCTATACAGTGAATGTTGTTAATGATTATTTGGGAGGCGGTATCGATCTTGGTTACCAACGCCCTGAAGGTGAAGCAGATTTTATAATAAATGACTCGACTTTTGCACGTAAAGATCAGCGCTAGCTAATCGAGGATATAAGCAGTTGTTAATAATACAGGAAGGTTATTTACGTGAATGCCCAAATTTAGGGGTGTGTAGCAAAATGAAACGAAGATTACTTTCGATAATTATTATGTTTTCTGCAGTTTTGTTTCCGTTATTGCTTCTTCATAAGAGCAATTACGGGTTTTACTTCGATTGGTATAATCATCTTTGGCTGATCGGTTACTTTGGAGAGTATTTTCGTCAACATATGGAAATGCCAACGGTTATAAATTCGATACAGTATGTTAACGTAACGTACAATATTTTTTATGGTTATTTGTTTTACCCCTTAGTCGGGTTATTTAGTTCTTTTCTTGGTGCAAACTTAGCGGTAAGATTTTTTGCTTTGATACTGTACTTAATTCAGTATATAGCTGTATTTAGTTTAATAAAAAGAATATCAAATAATCATTGGGTAGGAATGGCTATTGCTTGTTTATCTGTCTGGGCGGTTTATCCTTTGACCAATTTATATAATCGTTCAGCCCTTACGGAAATTTTTGCTGTTACCTGTTTAACTATAGCACTGTGCCTTTGGATTCATTCACTTTTTGTTTCGGATCTTTTTCAAAAAATATCAATGCGTATTTGTTTTGCTACTGCTTTAGTAATGGCAATGGGATTCCATCCGATTACCGCATTATATGGTGGTTCTTTTATTAGTATAGTCATAATTGCGACGATACCTTATATCATAAAACAAAAAAAATATACAAGCGACATTTTTAGTGGAATTGGAATTATCTTATTTATTGTTGCCGTGGTATTTCCCTGGTTTTATGCAACCACAGGGCACATGGAAGGTGGCACGGTCAATAAATTATT
>JAMCQQ010000279.1 GCA_023379515.1 Actinomycetota bacterium | reverse complement strand
GATAAAAATACAATTGATAAAGTTCCTGAATAAATACTCATTGCAGCATAGCCAACAAGTCCTATCCTGGTGGCTCTCAATGATTTGATAACATCAGCCACTTTTGCAAATTCAGCAACTTTATCAATTGTATTTTTATCATTTGGCGGTCCCATAATAAATTTATGTCTTATTTCCAGTCTCTTTAACGCCCCCGAAAAAACCGGCAGCGCAACAAAAGAACCGGTAGATTCCATCAAACCTTTATGGGGAAACATCGGGAAACCCCATAATGCAATTGGTAAGTGTTTGATTTCCTGTACCAGCGACATTGCAATCGCAGGCTCGGTCCATGTTTCAAAAAAA
This sequence comes from Actinomycetota bacterium, assembly GCA_023379515.1. The sequence goes on along the minus strand of JAMCQQ010000279.1, from coordinate 3,817 downwards.
ATTAAAATCCCGTCAACATTTTCAGAATTAACCCTATATCCAAATTCACGTGCGTTTATTGCATCATCCAAAGGTTTATCATTGCTGAAAATTTCAATTTTTCTTTCAATTAAGCTATCTGCAGCTTCTTTACCCTTTTGCCTGCTAATATCACTTTGATAATCTTTATGTGCCAACCTGATAAAAGCTATTTTACCCAAAATAATCCTCCTTCTAATATTTAAATAAATAAACTCAATCTATATAACTTAATAGTCAGCCTATTACATATTTTAATCATTATGGTATTAATTAATACCACCAGTTTTCTTTCAATGTGTTATACATAGCCATTACATTTTCCGGGGGAACACCTGCCTGGATATTATGCACCTGATTAAATACAAAGCCGCCATCTGGCATCAGGTCCTCTATTCTTTTTTTAACCTCTGTTTTAATCTCTTCAATACTGCCTCTTGGTAATATATACTGGGTGTCGCAGCCGCCGCCCCAAAATACTATATCCTTCCCAAATTCTTTCTTTAATTTTTTAGTATCCATACCCACTGCTGATACTTGTATAGGATTTAATATATTTACGCCAATCTCTATTAGTTCAGGTATTAAATAATATATGCTCCCACAAGTATGAAAGCTAACTTTGGCATTGGTATGAATATTTATAGTATTTATGATTTTTTTATATCTTGGTTTGAGCATGCTCTTAAACATTTCCATCGATATAAAAGGAGCAATCTGCGTGGCAAGATCATCACCTGTATACGCAATATCTATAAGGTCTCCGATCTCTTTCAATAAATATTCCCAAGAGACGCAAGCATTTTCTGTTATTTTATCCAGTAAATATTCTGCTGTTTTTCTATCAGCAGCCATATCCATAAAGAATTTATCAATTCCCCTAAGCCAGGAACACATTAGCATTATACCAACTCCGGCTCCCGAAACTAATGCATATCCTCTGTTTTTTATATCAATGGCTTTTTTTCTTAAATTTATATATCGATTTATATCTGTAAAATCCGGAAATTGATATTTTTTTATTTCTTCAAATGAAAGTTCTTTTAATGGGTGAAATCTTGCATCATAATAATATCCGTTTTTTTTGGGCATATACCACTTTATTCCCCATTCGTCTGTAAAGTAAAAATATGAGTCATCTTCTTTTACATCTAATTTCCATTTTGACGAGGGATTGCAATATATACCCCTTACATCGACTTCCAAAAAATTTAATATATCCTCTTCCAGAACCGGAAGCTGCTGGATAACATCAAAAATTTCTACTTCATTTTGCTTAAGATTTAAATATTTTCTTAATTTCAGATAAGTGCTTTTTACAATAGAGGTTTCATACATTGATCCCAGATCCAGGGGTATCCTGTCGGGTATCTTATGATTTAAAGTTAGTAAAACTCTTTCAAATGAATTCATCTATAAGCTTTTTATTAAAATTAAAAAAATAATAACAAATTGATAAAAAAAGATAAAATAACGCTGCCAAAGACATATTTCTTGGATTTTTTTGATAAAACAAATAATATAAATAAATTAGAAAGCTGCCTTTTCAGTTTTTTTATCAAATATATGCAGTTTGTCTAAATTAAAGCTAATATTTATATTCTGGCCACCATATATGTTTGACACTCTTTCGGTAGTAGCAACAACCCTTACGCTGCCAATTCGAAGATAAATAATTGAACCGGAACCCATGTTTTCTACAACTTCTACTTTACTTGGAATAAAACTGTCAGTTTTTCCAACTTTTACATCCTCGGGTCTTATCCCAATTACCAAATCCTCTGAAGTGCTTATTTCTTTTATTTTCACTGATTTCTCTTTTGAAATTTTAACTTCAAAATTTTGTACTTTAACACTTATATCACCATTTTTATCTTTAAGAATACAATCGATGAAATTCATGGTGGGGCTTCCAAGAAATCCTCCAACAAAGATATTATTAGGATAATCATACACTTCTGCGGGCGGACCAAGCTGCTGTATAAAACCGTCCTTCATTACTACAACCCTGTCAGATAATGTCATTGCTTCAGCCTGATCATGGGTTACATACACAACAGTACCTTTAAGCCTGTTAAAGAGCAGTCTTAAGTCAGCCCTCATCTGTATTCTGAGTTTTGCATCCAGGTTTGAAAGAGGTTCATCGAGCAAAAAAACCTTAGGATCTCTAACTATTGCCCTGCCTAATGCGACTCTCTGCCTTTGACCACCTGAAAGCTCACCAGGTTTTCTATTAAGTAATTCTTCAATACCTAAAAGTTTGGCTGCCTCATGTACTTTTTTTATAATTTCTGCTTTATTTATTTTTCTTACCCTCAGCCCAAAAGCAATATTATTAAATACATCCATATGGGGATACAGTGCATATGATTGAAAAACCATGGCAATGTTTCGTTTGCCAGGAGGCTGGACATTGGCAATTTCATTATCTATATATATAAGTCCATCCGAAGGATCTTCCAGACCGGCAAGCATATTTAACGTAGTAGTCTTCCCGCAGCCCGACGGGCCTACAAGAGTAACAAATTCCTCGTCTTTAATTGTAAGATTAAAGTTATCTACTGCTAAAACTTTGCCAAACTTTTTTGTTATATTTTCAAACCTAATTTCCGCCAAAAAGCACCTCCAGAATACAATTATTTAAAATTAATATCTGATTAATATAATTTTTAATATTTTAATATTATCTTTCTGCTAAAATTATTTTTTATCCCAGGTTTTTATAATCATTTATCCCTTGACTGCACCAAATGTCAAACCTCTAACCAAGTATTTCAATGAAAAAATTGCAAACAGCAATACAGGAATAACAAGCATTACACCAATTGCCGTCATCGGGCCCCATTGGATACGCTGGTCGGATATGAAACTAGCTACTATAACAGGAAGTGTTTTTGCATTTTGAGATGTAAGTACCGATGCATATAAAAATTCATTCCATGCCATTATAAAACAAAATATGGAAGTTACAGCAAGACCCGGCAGTGCAAGAGGTAATGTGACTTTTGAAAATCTCTGCCAGAGGCTGCAGCCATCTACCACTGCAGCTTTGTCTATTTCAGATGGCATTTCCTGGAAAAATCCAAGCATGAGCCACATTACAAATGGTATGCTATATGCAACATATGTTATAATCATAGATATCTGGGTATCATATAAACCTATTCTGGTTATAATTAAAAAATAAGGCATTGTAGTAACAACTGGCGGGAATATTCTTACAATTAATACACCAATTAAAAAAGCTCCTCTTATTCTTGGTCCTATATAAGTCTTTGATAATGAATAAGATGCAAGAGATCCGAACAAAACCGCCAAAAATGTCGTTGAAAGTGCAACAATTAAGCTGTTCATTATATTTTTTCCAATTCCCGTCTTAAAAACATTTATATAATTTTCTAAAGTAACCCGGTTTGGAATCATAATGGGCGGAGATGCCGATGCATCAATACCATACTTTAACGATGTTGTAACCAGCCAGTAAAATGGGAATATAGTTATAATTATAATAACAGCAACTAAGCTATATAATAATATCTTCATGAAAACTTTTTTACTTTGGTACCTGGCCATTATATCCATAGCTGCCAAGCTGCTCATTTTAGCCATAAATTTAAAAACCCTTTCTTTTAATAAAATATTTCTCCTGCATGCTTTATATATTTATATACTATTTATAATTCTTTTTTTTGAATTCTTCTTAAGAAATTTATCGATATCAAAAATATTATTATAAGAAACATAACCGATAAGGCCGAAGCCCTGCCTATTTTAAAATATTTCAATCCCTCTTTATAAA
>JAMCQQ010000278.1:11115-14362 GCA_023379515.1 Actinomycetota bacterium | reverse complement strand
CAGATATCGATGGGATTCCAAGTATATTTTTTAATTCGATGATTGGGATTTGGCTGCTGCATTCGCTGCCGGCAAGAAACTCCCTTATTCTTAAGTTTAAATCCTTGTAATTCAATTTATCCGAATCTATTGTAAGGATTTTAGTATTGGACAATTTTTTTTCTGAAGTTTTAACTCCAGCCATCTTTACACCTCGATTCCTTCACCTATTACCAGGTGTTTCCTGTAATCAGCAGGCAGCTGTATTATTCCGAAGTCTTCCCTGGCAATATTTACGGTACCCCAGGTAATGATCTTGCACAATTTTGTCATCTTTTATCGTAACTTTCCTGTAAATGTCTCTCTCAGGATTAAACTGGCTAAAAACTTTTACACCTTTGTTAGTTTTATCATCAAGGTTATTGAGCCCGACAGATATCGATGGGATTCCAAGTATCTCAATGGAATTCATAAAAAATCCCCCCAGGTATTTTATTTTCTCTCCCGACATATTCATTCCGGCAATTCCGCCCTGCCTTATTGCAAGCGGCCAGATTGCAATATTTTTTTGCTCATTTGAAAGCCTGTCACGGCTGATGGCGACATCCCCGGCAGCATAAATATTATCAACTGAAGTTCTTAAATAATCATCCACCACGATTCCATTATTTAACTTTATTGATTGATTTTGTATAAATTCAACATTAGGTTTTACACCAATAGCCATTACGAGAAGATCTGTCTTGAGTTTTTTTCCATTTTTCAATACTAAGCTTGAAAGCTTGGTGCCAGTAACAATAATTTCATCGACAGTAGTATTCGTAAAGATGCTCCCGCCATTTTTTTTAATCTTGTTTTCAATTATTTCGGAAGCATTTTTATCAAAAGAAGCAGCAAGCACCCTGTCTGAAAGCTCTATGATGCTAATCTGCAGCCCAAGTTCCAGTATAGCTTCAGCAGTCTTAAGACCAATCAAACCTCCGCCAAGGATAGTGGCGGATTTTAAATTGTTTTCCTCAATATATTTTTTTAGTTTTATTGCATCTTCAAGAGTAGTTAGTGTAAAAACACCCTCAATGTCAGAATAATTTTCCCCCATCAGCAGCCTCTGTTCTTTCCTCTGTTCTTTCAAATTATGGTCCTTTCTTCCAACCATTTTATTTTGGCTAACAATTTTAAATTGGTCAGCCATTTTGTTTTGGCCGGCCGATTTATTTTGGCCCGTAAACTTATTTTCGTCTTCAACTACTCTTATTTTAGGGGACAAAATTATGGGTTTTCCGCCGCTGGAAATCAAAAGTTTTTTATAACTTATTTGATTGCCATCAGATAAGCCTGCAAGCATTTTATTTTCATCCAGGCAGTCAACTCTTGAACCTAAAATGAGCTTAAAATTATTATCCTTATAAAAGCTTTCACTCTTGAAATAAATCTTTTCCAGGCTCACTTTACCGGAAAGATAGTATGTGATAAGTGGTTTTGAATAATTGATATATTCTTCATATGATATTATTGAAATGGTGCCTTTCTTATCATTTTTTCTTATATTTTCAGCAGCGGATAAGCCAGCTGCAGAGTTTCCTATAATTAAATAATCGGTTGTTTTATCTTTCATTTTTCACCTGTATCATTTTTCACCTGTATCAAAAAATTTCAAGGCTTCGTTGGGACAATTTTTTACACAGACCGGTATATCTTCATCAACACATAAATCACATTTGGATGCAACTTTGCCTGCAGAATAATCTCTTTTTATAACACCGTACGGACAAACCATTATGCAGCTCCAGCATCCTACGCATTTGCTCTCACTGCATGTAACAACACCTGTATTGCCATTTTTCAACATTGCTCCTGAAATACATGCTTCAACACATGGAGCATCTGCGCAGTGACGGCACTGTATTGCAAACGAGTTATGGCCAATTTCTTCAACAAGAACCCTGGAGATTATGTCAGGCTGTTCCTTTTTAAAAGCCTTTATTATTTTTTTACTTTTAGAATGCTTTACCTGGCAATAGATTTCACATAACCTGCATCCTATACAAAATTCTTCTTTTATATATATTTTTTTCATAAAAAAATTTTCAATAATCAATAATAATATAAAATTGATTTAACTTACCAGGCTTCGCCTGCATGCTTGATCCCGAGGATACCAAGCTCCCTGTTTGTAAGGCTGATTCCTCTTAGATGTTCCCTGTTGCCTCTTAAACTTTCAACAGCATTAATGCCGGCTCCGCCAAGCATCTCTTTTACCTCCAATGACCATGCTCTTAATAATCCGATAAGGCGTCTGGTTCCGATTTCCGGATTTAATCTTTTGGTCAGGTAGGGATTCTGTGTTGCAATACCCCAATTGCACTTCCCCGTATAGCATTTCTGGCACAAGTGACAACCCATTGCGATAAGAGCAGCCGTTGCAATATAAACTGCATCGGCCCCGAGAGCAATAGCTTTTATTACATCGGAGCTTGATCTTATGCTTCCGCCAACAATTATTGAAGCTTTATGTCTGATGCCTTCTTCCCTCAGTCTCGTGTCCACTGCTGCCAGAGCAAGTTCAATCGGAATTCCAACATTATCCCTTATAACCTGGGGTGCAGCGCCGGTACCTCCCCTGAAGCCATCAATTGAAATGAAATCTGCGCCTGCCCTTACAATACCACTGGCTATAGGGGCAATATTATGTACGGCAGAAACCTTAACACCAACAGGCTTGCTGTAATCCGTAGCTTCTTTTAAGGCATAGATCAATTGTGACAGGTCCTCTATAGAATAAATATCGTGATGCGGTGCAGGTGATATTGCATCTGTACCCTCGGGAATCATCCTGGTTCTGGAAACATCATCCGTAACTTTCTCGCCGGGAAGATGACCGCCTATTCCGGGTTTTGCGCCCTGGCCAATTTTTATTTCAATTGCTGCAGCTTTGTTTAAATAATCCTTATCCACGCCAAATCTTCCCGAAGCAACCTGCACGATTGTATTGCTGGCATATTTATATAGGTCCCTGTGCAGGCCCCCTTCGCCCGTATTGTAGTAAGTTCCGAAAGAGGAAGCTGCTGCTGCCAGAGAATTGCATGCATTAAAGCTGATTGACCCATAAGACATTGCAGAAAACATAATCGGGGTTGAAAGCTCAAGCAGCGGCGGAAGCTTTTTTATAAGTTTGAATTTCGATCCGCTCTTTTCTATTTCAATCCGTGACGGTTTTGTTCCAATAAAAGTCTTTATTTCCATTGGCTCCCTCAAAGGATCTATGGAT
>JAMCQQ010000278.1:482-11105 GCA_023379515.1 Actinomycetota bacterium | reverse complement strand
GAGCCGCATTCAGAAGAATATGATCCCAGTATACCGTATGAGGCTTGTCTGAACCCATTGCAGTAAGTATTACGCCGCCTGCTTCAGCCTGCTTGTATATGTTCTTTAAATGGTTTGCGGACCAGTTGAAATTTTCCCTGAATTCAGCATCTCTTTTTTTAATTTTGATTGCTCCGGTCGGACAAAGGGTCTCGCATCTATGACATCCAACGCAGTTCATGCTTTCACTATATACGGCAGCATCATCTTTGTCATATTCATGGACATCATTTGAGCATTGACCAACACAGACTTCACAGGCAATACATTTCTGTAAGTCTCTTTGGATCTCAAATTCTGACTGATTTAATTTTAATGCCATTTAAGCCGCCTTCTTCTTAATTCTTCCGATAACAGGAACCCCACCCTCCGGGTGCCACAAAATATCAGGTGATGGGCAAACTTTTCTTATAGCAGATTCCTCACTTGAAACAAAAAGTAAATCATCTTTTCTTGCAGCAACCATGGGTCTTAATTTGATCCTGTCATTTAATGCAAACATAAAGTCATTATGTCCCACGATTATACTGAAAGGTCCGTTTACTAAAGCTCCTCCATATAAGATTCTTAAAGCTTTTGCCAGCTCTTTTTCTTCCTGGGGCATACGCTCTATCTGCTCCCACAAGGGAGCTGCTAAAATCATATTGATCAGTTCAAGGTTAATTCCTCTCTTTCTGGCAAGTAAATCAAAAAGGTAAGCTATAACCTCGGTGTCTGTTGAAAGTGTACACTTATATCCAAAGCTGCCTACAAATCTCTGGTTTCTGCCAAATGAAGATATCTCCCCGTTATGAACTACGGACCAGTTCAGGATTCCAAATGGATGAGCACCGCCCCACCAGCCTACGCTGTTGGTAGGAAACCTTCCATGAGAGGTCCATATATGACCTTTATAATCGTCAATCCTAAAAAACTCACCAATATCTTCAGGGAATCCTACACCTTTGAATATTCCCATGTTCCTGCCGCTTGAAATTATATAGGCACCTTTTACAAGGCTGTTAATTTTCATGACAAGTTCTGCAATAGTATTTTCTTCAGCCGCTGCCAGTTCTTCAGCCGCTGCCGGATTATTCTTTTCCTTTGTTAGCGTTGTTGCAGCCATATTTTTATATTTGAGAAAATACCTGAGTATCATTGGCGGGTTCTTAACCGAAGGTATTTTTTTTGTTGGCATTTCTTCAGCCAGTAAAACTTTAAAAAAAGATTTCAGGATATCTTCAGTCTCTTTTTTTGCAGAAATATCATCATAAATTATATGAAAGGCCCAATCATCGGCATAATCAGGATAAATTCCATAAGCTGCAAATCCCCCGCCAAGACCATTGGAACGGTCATGCATCATTGTTATTCCTTCAATTACAGCAGCGCCGCTAAATGGAATACCGCTTTCGTTAGCTATACCAAAAATAGCGCAACCGGAAGGCACCTTCCATTCAGGGTAATCTTCTTTTTTATTTTTAATTCCAGGTTCCTGCATAATTTCAAGTTCGTCTGCAAATTCCCCGGAACGTATATATTCTTTCATAATATTTTTACTCCCAAAAACAAAAAAGCCTCTTAAGACATCCATGTCTTAAAAAGGCTTCTTTACCTTTATATTTTTGGCTTCTTCGCCTATTTAATTAAAAAGTAATAATAGCATTTTTTAAAAAAATGTCAAATTTTTAGAACCGCTTATAACCGGTTATTTTTATAATCGCTTATTTAACGCTTATTTTAAGGACTTATTCCGGTAGTCCGGAATAATTAATGACATACTTTCAGTTATAACTGATGCTTTTATAATTATACGGCCTTTTAAGTTTTATTTTTCTAAAAAATTTATTAATAATTTAAAATTTATGAAGCATAAATTTTCTTATATTCTTCCAGTGTTGAAGGCTTGTAATCTCCGGCATGGCCGGCGGTCCCAAAATCTATCATCTTGCCCTTTACGCTCTGGTATACAGCTTCCCTGGCGGCACCGAAATATCCTCTTGGGTCAAATTCTGCGGGATTATCTGCTAAAAATTTCCTTATTGCTCCGGTCATTGCAAGCCTTCCGTCAGTGTCGACATTTATTTTTCTAACACCGCGTTTAATGGCCTGTTGAATTGATTCAATGGGAACACCCATTGTTCTTTCAAGCCTACCGCCATATGCATTAATTATATCAATCAGGTCCTGAGGTACTGAGGATGAACCATGCATCACAAGCGGTGTTTCAGGAACCTTAGCCGCTACGGCACTTATAATGTCCATAGCAAGAGTTGGTTTTGCCTTAAACTTATAGGCGCCATGGCTGGTTCCAATAGCTAGTGCAAGCGCATCCACTCCCGTAAGCTTGATGAACCGTACGGCTTCATCAGGGTCCGTTAATTTGACATGACCTGACCCTACTCCATCTTCTATCCCGCCGAGTGTTCCAAGTTCCCCTTCAACGGTAACTCCAAGATTATGCGCATATTCAACTACCGATTTTGTTACTTCCACATTCTCGTCAAAAGTGGTGGGTGTTTTACTGTCTTCTTTTAGCGAGCCGTCAATCATGACAGATGTAAATCCAAGAGCGATTGCTTGTTTGCATGTTTCAAGACTATTGCCATGGTCAAGATGAAGTGACATCGGTATTTCCGGATTTTCTTCTACTGCCGCAGCTGCAAGGTATTTTATATAAACCATATTTGTGTATTTGATGGCTCCACGGCTTGCCTGCAGAACAACCGGCGATTTTGTCTCTTTTGCAGCTCTCATTATTCCCTGAATCTGCTCCATGTTATTTACGTTATAGGCTCCGACACCATAATTACCCTTAATGGCTTCATCTAAAATTTGTTTCATTGGTACTAGCGGCAATTTGACCTCCTCATATAATAAGATAATTATTATTTCCCTTTTAATTCACTTGATAAAATTATTGCTTCAGCAATTTCTCTCATTGATTTATTGTTATCCATAGCAAATTTTTGTATTTTTCTGAATGCTTCATTCTCAGATAAATTCTGATCCTTCATCAGTGTGCCTTTTGCCCTCTCGATTGCCTTTCTGGTATCAAGCTCTTCTTTTATGACCTTAGTTTCGACGAGAAGACGATAGTTCTCAATTACTATTGCAGACTGGTCCGCGACAGTTTTTAAAATGTTAATCTCATACTCGCTGAAATTATGAGGTTTTGAAGTATAAGTGTTCAAAACTCCGATAACTTTGCCTTTTACATGAAGCGGGACGCTGAGCATCGATACAAGACCTTCTTTCTTCCCAATGTCTTTAAACTTATATTCTTCCGCTTCCTGGATATTTTCAACAATCATAGGTTTGTTTTCCATGGCAACTTTTCCTGCAATTCCCTCACCAAGTCTGAGCGGTCTTTTATTGAGGTACTCTTTGTTCATACTTTGCGTTGCCTTTATCGACAGCTCTTTTTTTACCGGATCAAGCAGCATTAATGAGCATATCTTTGAGCCCATAACTTCCGCCGTTACCGTAACGATCAATTTTAAAATATCTTCGAGATAAAGATCCGAAGTTATTGCTTCCCCTATTTTTGAAAGGGCCTCGATTATTTCATTGGCGCTCTCTATTTTTTCATTTTTATTGTTCATTGGTTGAATAATTATACAATATAAAAAGCGTCTAAACCAAGGCTATTTACAAAATATTGTAATGCGGATAGAATTCAAAATTGCGGCGCATTCGTCTAGTGGCCAGGACATAGCCCTCTCAAGGCTAAAACAGGGGTTCGAGCCCCCTATGCGCTACCACATTCAGGGCATTATATTCTCATCTTCTTTTTAAACTATTCATTCATTTTATTAAACCCTTCCTTATTTATGGTTCAAACCTTTTATGCAAGCTGCCCCCACTCATGGTCAATTAGCCTTATCTTTAAGCAAAAACTGTTCCAATAACCAGGCCGAAAGACTAGCCAAAGTACTGTTACTGTAATTGTGTTGTATGGTTATACTTAAATAAAAAATGAAAATATTACTCGCAGAAAAAAATAAAAATCTAATTTCAGCCCTTACATTAATGATTTCACAGATAAAAGACAGCAGCGTCAAAGAAATAGGGACAGTTTTACATGTGGACAATGCGGATAACCTATATAAAGAATTAAAAAAAGAAAAGCCTGATATACTCATTATTAACGATGGTTTTATATATCACAAAATCAGAGAAGCAGTACCTATTATGCAGGGGTTATATCCGGATATGACAATACTTATTTTGAGCATATACCCGGAACTTGAAAAAAAATATTCGGAGATAGGCATAAAAGATTTTATCCTAAAGGGAGATTCTGCTGAAGATTTTTATGCCTCAATGGTAAGCTTTTTAAAAAAAGAGCAAACAAGAATCTCAAATTAGAAACTTAAAATTTCTTCGTGATTTTATAGTGCCCTAATACGCGTGGCGATCAACAGCAGTGCAGATGAAGCAACCGCTATCCAGAACGAAAATTCTGAAATTACAGGTATTCTTATTATATTAAAATTCAGAAGGACAGCTAAAATTAATAAAATTAACGCTATCCACCAAGTTATTCCGTTCACATTATGTGTTCTTGTCCTCTGTCCAAATCTCATATAACCTCCTGAAGATTTATTTTAATTAAAAAATCCTTATGCCGCGTCCAATTGTAAAATGTAATATCATCATGATCACAAATACTACTACAAAAATGAAAAAAATTATTCTAAGCGGAAGAAATAGACAACCAACCAAACCCCTGAAACCAAAGATTGCACCAATAATTGCAATTATCAGCGCAATTATTGCTATTAATAAAAATATGCTTATTATTACCTCCTTTAATCTTTTTTTTATCTTAAAGATATCATATTGCTTAATTTTCTAATCATCTGAATTAAATTTTTTCTGTTTTTTTAAGTATAATCTTACAGTATTATAATAGTAACAGTATTTTGACTAGTTTCATCCTGGTAATTGGGACAGTCTTTATTTGAATTTATCTTCTAAGAATAATTATATTTGCAATGAAAATTTTAGGACCTGGGTTTATCAGAGTCTTTACGTTAATAGATCTTATTTTTTATCTTATTCCTGTTCTATAATATTAAATACAATCTCCATGTCAGATTTTTTTAATTTTATGATATGGTAAGGAGAAGTAATCGCCTCAGTGACTATTTCACCGGGATTGGGTTCATTAATTTTTATTAAAAATTCAATATATTTATCTTGTTTCAATACGTCACTAATCTCAACAGTATATCCACCGGTTGGTTTTTCTCCAAGAAATACTCCAACCACCATTTCTTTAGAGAAATCAACATCCTTATTGGTAATCTCAGAGTCACCATTTGAAATTTTTGCCAGTAATTGATTAAAACTTTCTGTATCCTTTATGACAAAATATTCCTTTTCAGCCTGTTGGCTATATTTACCCTTTGAAATTGTATCTAAAGCTATCTTATCTCTATTTTCTTTGCCGCAGGAAAATAAAAATAAAAGCAGGAATATGCTAAATATTAATAATAAAGATAAAAAAATTTTTATTTTCTTCATATGTATTCTCCTTGTATTAATTTTAAAAGCTTATAGGATTATTTTATCATGTCCAAATTAAAAAAGAATAACTCTTCTTTTTATAAATTAATTTAAAATTTCAGACACAATATTCAGACACAATATATAAATTCTACGTTAATTCTTAAATTGATAAAACATATATTAATTCTTCTTTTTAATGACACTTGAATTACGACAGTATAGTGTTATAATTAACTCCGTGTTATATAAAGGGTCAGATAACCAAAAAGTGAAGAAGTATACAATTAAAGAAATAAGCAACTTGACAGGATTTTCAAGAAGAACTATCAGATATTATGTCCAGAAAAAAATAATTGAGCCTCCTTCAGGCAGAGGAAGGGGAGGTTTTTACTACAACAGTCATCTATCGGATTTGTTGAAAATCAGATCGCTGCAGGAAAAAGGCTTAAATTTAAGCGTCATTAAAGATATTGTCAAAGGAACTGTACTAGCAGTAAAGGGAGATTCCCAAAAATACATAAGAGATTTAAGAGTAAGATATAAAATTATTCCAGGATTTGAGATTAATATCAGCAGAAGTTTGGAAGAAAAGAAAAGTAAAAAAATTCTGGAAATTATCAGGTTAATCAAATCTAATTTTTAAGGTAGTTTTTAGATGAATTCAAGATCAGCGAAAAAAGAATTTTTTAACAGAAAAACATATCCTCTGCTTTATTTTGTAAAAAAACAGGAGAATTATGAGAAAAAAAAGATTCTGCAAACCAGATTCGGGGTATCTTATATCCTGATAATTATAGCAATATTTATATGTGTTGGTATCCTGTTTAATATTGGCTTGAAAATTCAATCTGTAAACTATGAAAGGAAAATATTCGAAACTAATGAAACGATTTATTTGGAGAAAGAACGTTCTGACAGGCTTCAATTAAAAATCTCTGAACTTAAAAGTCCTGCAAGAATTATAAGCAAAGCAGAAAATGAGCTAGGCATGAAAATGTCAGATAATTTAAGGGTAATGCAGGTAACCGATATTATATTAGCCAGTGATCCGAAAAAAAATAATTACAGTGAAAAGAATATTCTTGTCGAATTGAAAAAATATGATAATTTGTTGGGAACCATTTATGGCATCGAGGATATAATCATGGTAGTATCGGAAGGTGTATTAACATTTTTCATACCATAAAATCAATTTCCAGAAAATAAGCCTTGTAAAAGAGCCCTAACCGTATAAAAATCACATATTTTTGTATCTCGGACCTTCCCCACCTTCAGGAGGATCCCACACTATGTTCTGATAAGGACACTTGGCAACACATAAACAATCATGGAGGCAGTTTGAAGGAGTAAGCACCGTATCCTTACCAATCATGCTATATACCCCGCCGGGACAAAAATAAATACAGGGATTGCCAAATTCTTCGGTGCAGCATTTAAGACATACATCCGTATCCTTAAGCCTGACATGCGGCCATTCATCTTCTTTGTGTTTTGTAGAAGACAGGTTTACAAAACCTGCTTTATCCAAACCGATATATTCTCTATTTAATTTAATTCCTCTTTTCATTCCCTGATAATCTTCTTTCAGTTTTAATCTGAAAGGGATCAAGCTTTGTATTATTGCCAGAGGAATACCAAAGTAGATTCCGGATTTAAAACTCTGTCTGAAATTCCTTGCTTTGTATAATTCATCAAGGACCTTATTTTTTAATAGCTGTTTGTAACCCTGCAATTTTGCTTTTGAATAATCCTTGGCAAGGATTGCTTCAAAAATTGTATCCGCAGCATATATTCCGGAGCGTATTGCATAATGCAAACCTTTTAATTTTTCAGTATTGGTAAAGCCGGCAGTATCTCCAACAATCAATGCACCGTCTGTTACAAGCTCGGGAATGGAATAATATCCTCCTTCAGGAAGTGTTTTAGCTCCACATGAAATAACTTCTCCGCCTTTTATAAATCCGGAAATAAACTTATGCGACTTATATTGTTCCAGTTCCTGCTGCGGGTCCAGATCCTGATATCTCCAATCCAACCCCATTATTAAACCCAATGCGATCAGATTATTACCCATGCTATAAATAAAACCTCCGCCGTAAACATCCTTTCTGTTTGGATAACCCAATGTATGAATTGAATGGTTGCTGCCAAAGAGATTATTGTCTGACAGCCTTATTAGCTGTTTGATCCCTACAGAATAGATTTGCGGGTTTAAGCCTCCACCCAACGAATCTGTCAATTTTAAAGAAAGTGAACCTCTGGAACCATCCGCAAAAACAGTAATGCCGGCTTTAATAACATCTCCGGGAAGGTAATTTGACTTTTTCTTTCCGTTTCTATCTATACCCAGGTCAATCAATTTTACTCCAAGTACCTTGCAATCATCCATGAGGATATCTTTTGCAGAGAAGCCTGAATAAATTTCCACTCCCTCATTTGCTGCTTTCCTGCTCAGCCAATCTACAAGTTTTCCAACCGAAATAGCATGATTCCCTTCCCTATGCATAGGTGGAGGAATAATAAAATGCGGTATTTTAATTGCAGAAGACTGAGTAAGAAAGTACATTTCATCTCTTTTTATCTCAACCATATCGTTGATAAAGGAATCACTTTCTTCTTTCCATCCAGGCAGTAGTTCATCCAGGCAGTCAGACTCAAAAATTGCACCGGATAGATTATGATAACCTGGTTTAAAAGCCTTATCGATAACTACTACGGATTCGTCAATCTTCTCTTTATTTAATTTTTGCTTGATTCTTATAGCAGCAGCCAGCCCGGCAGGACCCGCTCCAATTATTAATACTTTTATATCTTTCATGCAGCCTCTTTTCTTTTTGCTTCTATTCTGTTGTTTAAGGCTTCGATTATTTTGGGAATTACTGTTTCCAAATTACCAACTATCCCAAAGTCTGCATAATTAAATATCTGAGCATCGGAGTCTTTATTAATGGCCACAATAATTTTGGAATTTTGCATACCGGTAATATGCTGTACGGCACCCGAAATACCCAGTGCAACATATAGCTTAGGTTGAACTGTCTGGCCCGTTTGGCCTATTTGACAACTGCTCCCCAAAAATCCAAATTCTACAGCCATTCTTGAAGCTCCTACTTCTGTTTTTCCTCCCAGAAATCTCCCAAGTGCCTCAGCCAGCGGATACGTATATTTATCAAAGTTTATTTTGCTTCCTAAACCTGCACCTCCTGATATTATTATTTCTGCTCCGGTAAAAATACTTTTGGTTGGGAAATAATCGATCGACTTTATCAGGGTTTTTATCTCACTATCATTTATATCGATACTTTCTCTTATGATTTCTCCTTTTCTTTGGAAATTCTCCTCCAAAGCTTTAAATACTCCGGGCCTTACAGTCGCCATCTGCATGCTTGAACCTTTGCTTATTATTGTAGCCATAATGTTACCCCCAAGAGCGGGCCTGGTTTGCTTTAAAATTGCAAAAAGATTAGTTTTACCCTGCTGGTAATCATCAATTTCCAGATTTGTACAATCGGCAGTAAGACCGCAGCCTATATTGTATGCCACTCTTGGAGCTAGCTCTCTTCCCAATGGAGTGGCCCCAAACAACAATATTTGAGGAGAATATTTTTTAACTAAAAAAGTTACTGTCTTTTTAAATGGAATGGGATGAAAATTTTTAAGTAACGGATGTTCTATAATATATATTTTATCAGCACCGTAGTTTATTAATTTTTTAGATATATCATCCAGATTATTCCCGATTAAAACTACCCCCGTCTTTTCTTTCAAACCAGCCGAAAGCTCTTTTGCCTTTGCAATCAGCTCCAAAGAGACTGGCGTAACACCGCCATTTACATTTTCCGCGTAAACCCATATTTCTCCGGAATATGATGGTTGTTTATCGCCAAGATTATAAATCTCTTCCGGTTTTAGGGATTCCTGGGTAGAAATATTCTGATAACTTTTCTCTATTGACTCGATTAATTGTTCTATGCTAGCCGGGAAAATGCATCTCCTGCTTCTTTGCTCGCTTGGAGAAAATATCCTGTAAACCTGCGTCTTTGAACCTTTAAGTCCTATTCTATTTTTTTCTGCATTTATATCCTGCGCTCCCCAGATTGTTATATTGCTCACCTGTGCTTTTCTTGTCCTATGGAAAGATCTGTAAAGCGGCTCTATGCAGCCCGTAGTTGTAATTAGAATCGGATATTCCCTGGGAACTATAATCTCCATCCCATGCGGACCTATTCGTTTTATCAAAAGTTCTTTGTCAACTTCAAAAGTATGAGAATAGGCAATATGGCAAATATTTAGCTCCTCAGCAACTTGAGGCGGCACCTGCGCCGTATCACCATCCACCGACTGCATACCTGCAAATATCAGATAATTCTTATTCTTGAAAACATCTTTTTCAATTTTTTTTATAGCCTGGGCCAATGTATATGACGTAGCAGCAGTATCTGCCCCTGCAAAATCCCTGTCTGTCAAAAGAATTGCTTCATCGGCACCCCTGGAAAGACAATCAATCAATACATCTTTTGCCTGGCCTGGACCCATGGTAATACATAATATTTTAGAATCTTTACTGCCTAATTGTTCTCTCACTCTATATGCAAAAGCTAAAGCATTAAGATCAAGAGGATTTGTAACATTATCAAGCATACCCCTTTTCAGGGTTCCTTTTTCTTTGTCCCATGCATCGATAGGAATATTTGTTACATCAGGTACTTGTTTTACCAATACTATAAAATTCATTTTCCCGCTTATTAAAATTAAATATTTGTAAAAAAATTACTATTAATTTTACAATATCTCCAGCATTTATTCATTACTATTTTATCGCTATAAATTTATTACTATAACCAATGCCTGATTACCTAATTTAAATTCTTTAATCCCTTTTCAACACCGATCTTAAAAAGCTGTTTTAGTATGTCCGGATCTAAAGCATATACTATTGCAAAACATGCAACAAAAATCACTGCAGCCAGCCATTTTGTATATTTACCCCGTGTCCTTATAAATAAAATTATGGACAATATCCCCATAATAACGGGCCCGAATATTTTTATATCGCCAAGCGGAACTGTGTAGCCTGCTATTTCTTTT
>JAMCQQ010000278.1:0-457 GCA_023379515.1 Actinomycetota bacterium | reverse complement strand
CAAGAATAAGAATTATCTGATATTTGCAGCAATCAATATTATTTCCAATATTAAAACAAGCAGCAAGATCCATGAGGCCCATCTGGTAGATTCTCCCTCTGTTCTGTAAACCTCATATATTACCGTTGGAACCAAACATGCCACAATTATTATTGGTTTTGAAAACAATGTACCCAGCAATATTCCAATTATGGCCACTATTGTCATTATTGAACAAATTAAGGTTGCATGTTTTGTAGGTTTTGCCATTTATGCTCCTATCTATCGTGTTAATGTTATTAATAATAAATATTTATTGTTGCTGCCTTTGTACTGGACCAATCTGCAAACATGGAGACGACCGTCTCTTCCATTATATCAGGTATTCTTCTTTTATATCCTTATCTTATGTATAATAAAACAATCTATAAAATATTTTTTTGTAAATTTTCCGATTAACAGTCTGCTGAAAAATAGC
>JAMCQQ010000277.1 GCA_023379515.1 Actinomycetota bacterium | reverse complement strand
AGTTCTTTAAGAATTCTTGATTTTTTTCCTAAAACCGAAAGCCGTTCTTTGGAAAGAATTAATTTTTCATTATCTTCGGTTTCGACTTTTACATATTTAACTTTTGGGCCTACCGCAAGCGCCGCGTTTGCCGGCAAAGTCCAGGGAGTCGTTGTCCAAACCAAAAAGTAAGTTCCAGGATCTCCTTTTAATTCAAATTTAACAAAAACCGACGGATCCGGCACGTTATCACGATAACCCTGATTTGTTTCAAAATTTGATAGGGGAGTCGCACATCTTGGACAATACGGCATGCTCTTAAATCCTTTATAAATTAACCCTTTTTCGTAAAGGCTCTTAAAAACCCACCAAATCGATTCCATGTAAGGCAGTTCCATAGTCGCGTATGTCCCCTCTTTGTCGACAAAACGGCCCATCCGGTCGATAGTTTTTTCCCAATCGTTTGTGTATCTAAAAACTATTCTTCGGCAGTAATCGCAGAATTTTTCAACACCCATCTCCTCGATCTGTTTTTTACCCGAAATTTTTAATTCTTTTTCGACTTCGTATTCAACCGGAAGACCATGACAATCCCATCCGAGTCTTCTGGGAACATAAAAACCCTGCATCGTTTTATAACGCGTGATTGCGTCTTTTATCGCCATCGCGAGAATATGCCCGTAGTGCGGAAGCCCTGTGGCAAACGGCGGACCGTCGTAAAAATTAAACTTCTTTTTAAGTTTTGTTTTTTCTAAAGACTTCTCGAAAATTTTATTTTTTTTCCAGAATTCGAGAATTTCTTTTTCGATTTCCGGAAAATTAGCGCTCGGAGAAACAGGCTTGAACATAAACTATATTGTAGTTTAAAACATTATCCTATTCAAGTGTAATCGGAGCTTTATCTTGGTTCGTAATCCGGGCTTTGAGGATCAAATCGATTGTTAAGTCTTATTCGACCCTGATCCGGAATTACTGGATTTTTCAGTCGACCCGTTTGCAATGTCACCATTTCAGCCCCTGTAACAAATCCGCTTTTACCTGTTACAGGAACCCTAGCACGGAATCTAATTATTCCAGATTCTCCTGATCCTGATCGCCCTGTTACTCCTATATTTTTTCCCGCTTCTGATGGATTTCCCGCCATAAAAAATCACCGCCTTTATTTATTTATTTTCTATTAATAAAATCTAGCAGAGAAAAAATACAAAGTCAACGGGTTTTTTCTGATATAATTCTTTTATGACGATCGATGCTCCTCTTGTACTCTCTTTTATCTACATTTTTATTATCTCCAATACATACGGCTGGGGACTACAACACGATAAGAGATATATTATTTTTTCAATAACGCTAGGTATTATCTACTTACTCTCTCACATACTTTCTCTTATCGGAAAACGGGTCCTGATGATAAAAATAAAAATCTTACTTCTTTTTATTTTTCTTGGAATTTCCGTTTTTGTAACAACATTCAGTTTTATCGAGCTTCGCCAAAGAACATCTGCCTCCGGTTTTATCAATGACTCTGCTCTTCAAACTGAAATTGCCGGAAGATATCTGCTTCTCGGGAAAAATCCTTACGTTGAAAATTATGTTAATACCGATCTTGCCAAATGGCCTTATAAAGATGAAACGGGAAATACATTAAACCCGGCACTTTACGCAAACGTCACTCCCCCATTTATGATTGCTCTTTCGGCTTTAGGATTTCGCATATTCTCACGGTTAACAGGTTCGTTTGATATTCGTTTCCTTCTCCTTGTTTCCTATTTCGCTCTTATTCTTTTGGGAATTGTAAAATTTGGTTTTAGGCAAAACCTTTTATTGTTTTTAGTACTCGTTTGTCTGCAACCTATATTTTTAATGTCGGCGATGCAGGGAAGTAATGATATTGTCATAGTTACATTACTGCTATGGGGATTATACTTTCTCGAAAGGAAAAATCTTCTCCTATCAGGAATCCTGCTTGGATTAAGTGTTGCTGCAAAACAAACTGCCTGGTTTATAATACCTTTCTATCTCATTTATCTTCTGCAACATTATAAAAGAAAGCAGTTTATTACTTTTTTACTTCCTTATATTGTTATTATTTCTCTTTTTTATCTACCTTTTATGTTATGGAATTTTCCTGCTCTTATTAATAACCTCATATTTTATACAAGCTATCATCCGTATCAAAACCTTCCCATCCATCCGATCGAAGGATATGGTTTTAGTTTTCTGCTTTATTCCTTAGGTATAGTACGTTCAATTTATTCACAATATCCTTTTTGGATATATCAAATCTTTATCGGTGTTTCGTTTCTACTATTTTTTCTTAAGTTGCAGCTAAAAAAACGTATGAACATTGCCTATGTACTTTACGGATCAACAACCTTAATAACTATTGTTTGGTTTTTCAACAGATATTTTCTTGTTTCTCATATTGGGTATATTTTGGTTATGTTAGGAACATCATATGTCTGGACATTAAAAACGGAGAAGTTAGAAAATTAAAACTAAAACTTTAATTCCCCTGCCTTAAGAATTTGGGTCGAAGATCCTGAGGAAAAAGCTTCGAAGGGTCGAAGATCCCGCCGAACTTCGCTAATTTCTTTGGCGAAGAAAGACGGGCCGAAGGTCCTGAGTACGATCGAAGAAAATTTCTAAATCTTAATTAAATATTAATCTCAATCTCTTCCAAAAACACCTAAAAGATATTTTACCTTTTTAAGTCTTCACAAATACATTATCAATTGAGAAAAATAAAGTCAATAGTTTCATAAACATCTTTTAAATTATGCTATACTTCATCTATGCAAATCATGTATATTGATGAGTCGGGTGATACGCTACCAATAAGCCAAAAGGGGAAGAAATTTCTAGCCTTAACAGGTTGTATTATTAACGAGAATGACATTCCAAATATCGAAAGTAAACTTCGCGATATCAAAACAAAATTCTTCCAAAATCCCGATATTGAAATTAAGTCAAACTTTCTTCGATATGCAAATCCAGACTTAAAAGAGTCTTCCCCTATTAAATTAAACGACAGGGCAAAATACGATGAACTAGAAGCTAAAATGACCGATTTTTTAAAAAATATTCCTGTTGTGCTATATTCTGTTGTCATAAACAAAGAAGCCTATTGGAAACAATACCCTTCACAAAATCCTTATGATATTGCATATGTTTTTCTTCTTGAGCGGTTTCAAAAATATCTTGAAAAAGAGAAAGCTTATGGTATTTGTATTATAGATCCAAGAGAAGGGCAAGTTGAAAAACATTACATCGGACAAGAGCTAGACAGATTGCATAATAAAATGCGATGGGAACCAAGCGGAATACTAAATAAGTGCCCCAATATTATTGAGCGTCTCTTATTTTCAACGTCAGATAAAACAGTCGGTATACAAATTGCTGATTTATACTGTTACCCTATATTCCATGTTTTTGAATATAATAAAAAACAAGATGAATATTGGAGATTTAATGAACTTACTCTTCCCAAACTTTATACACAAAATGGTGTCCTTGATGGATTTGGATTAAAGTTTTTTCCCGATAATACGAAAAAAGGTCTTCGCTTTTTTAGCTAAAGACCTGTTTTCGATGGGCGCCATTACCTGGCGACCAAACTTATTATACTACAAACCACAAACAGCTTGTCAAGTAACAAAACTTTCGCGTCGTACAACCTTTCGTTTACGACGTGGTTTTGAAGCTAAATTAAAATTGTCAAAATAGGCTTGAGGCTAAATGATTAACTATAAGATTAGTAATTTCAATTTACAATGGATAGTTGATATTCCCTGACGTTTTCGTACTTCGGACGTATTTTCTAGAAGCAAATAAAGACTTTTAAAAGATATTTCCTGATAAATAAGGGATAGGCTTCTACTATGGATTACGAATAAAAACTGCTTTAACCCTTTTTCCAATCTGATCTTTGCTATAATCTTACTGATTTATGGCAGGCGAACGATTTAGAAGACTTCTTGTTCCAGAAGTTTCGATGGAAACGAGTTTTACATGGCAACCTTCTTATGTCAGACCGCTTGAAGCAACTCTTCCTAAAGATTTGCATGGGAAAGAACAAGTCGTACGTCGATATGATAGAACTATGCTTGCATTAGGCAATACTGATACAAAAGCAGCCGTACTTGTTTATGGATTATCATCTACACCCAGAAATGGACAAAAGATACGTGATGACCTAGAAGCTGTTTTACCGGCTGATACATGGTTACCTTCAGCTACAACACTTCGCTTAAAATACTTGAGAGATGGATTTTGTCCTACAGGTATTGCAACTGAGTTTGATAACTCTGGCAGATACTTTTATGCAACAACGACAGAAGGCGAAGGGTTACCAAAAGACATAGCGGCTTTTAACCTTCATTATGCTGCCAATACAAATCGTTCGATTTCATCAATCTTTGGTAATACCACTACGCCAGAAGATTCAGGAGTAAGATCATATATCAACAGGACAGCACTTTTATTACTTTTATCTAGAGGTCAAACTTATGTATCCGAAATTATACGGCAGACAGGAATGGGGACATCAACAACTGGTGGTAACCTTGCAAAATTACGAGATCTTGGTTTCGTTGACTATGAATTTGCAGATACAGAGGTGCAAGGGTGGGGAGTATACGAGAAGGTTGGTATACCCGATCAAATAGTTCATTCACCAATAAATGATAGGCTTCGCAGAAATATTTTAGAATATTATAGATTAAATACAATTGGAAATCCTCAAACAATAATTAAAGCACTCGGAAGGGTAGACACTATCGATGTCTTTCAAATCTTAAGTGAACTTGTAGACGCTGGGTTTTTAAAAAGATCCCAATGGTATGGAGGAGTACAACAATCGGATGCAA
The DNA here is from genome assembly GCA_023379515.1 of Actinomycetota bacterium. The sequence goes on along the minus strand of JAMCQQ010000277.1, from coordinate 48 downwards.
AAATAACAGCGGAAGGCAAAAGGTTTGTCGAGGAGTTCTTTTATCTTC
>JAMCQQ010000276.1 GCA_023379515.1 Actinomycetota bacterium | reverse complement strand
GGCTTCCCCTAAAAAATTTGCCGAGTACCCAGGATATCCATTGTTATCTACTTCTCTCTCATCATTTTCTTCTAAGAAAAGCGTTGATAATAACTCGTCTACTTGGTTGGGAGGAAGTTGTTCATATATAAATGGCGCAGCTGGAACATGATCAGGATTTATTTTACCTAAGAAAGCAGCATTTTTGATCATTTCATGTGTAGCCCTTAACTCTGCTTCTAGTAATAGATCTAAAAGCTTTTCATCTCTATGCTTTTCTGCTCTTGCATCAAAGACTGAAACCTCCTCTATTGGTTTAACGGGTTGAATTTTTCCATCACCATTTTTTCTTACTGTTGGGACATCTGGGGTTTCTTCTGTATCAAAAACTGCGTCTAACCCCTTTTCAATCATAAAGGCTTCGAAAACTTCTCGTGCCTCGACTAAATCATCTACGTCTCTCATCTGAATAGATAAATCACTTATTTCTTTTAAGCTTAAATTGAAATCAAGAGCTTTATTTGCAACAAATCTTTGGCGCCAGAAATTGCTTTCGTATGGAAGCTCTGCAGCAATTGCATCGAGTTTTCGCTGATTCAACTTTCCCTCCGCTTTATTTTTTCCAACCCCGCCTGTCCTTGATCTTTTCATCAAGTCGGGATCTGCAACATTAGCTGTCCTTAGCATATTTGCTAAAGTTACTTTTCCTTTTCCAGAAAGCTCAACTACATGTTTTATCCATTCATCAACTTCTCCTTTGATTTCTTGAGGAATTCTTCTGAGATTGTTACCTACGCCAAAGACTTGATTTAAAGTTATTCCCATTTTAACCCACTTCTGCTCCTCATGAAAAAGTTCATGTAGCCATTCGGGTAACCTTGCAAATTGGATTGCCTGATTTTTCGTTGCAAGAATCCTATGTTCCAATACATCCTTCCAGGTAACATCTGGCCAAATAGTAGAAAAGATCTCATCTTTTCCTAGTTCCTTCATAGCTGCTACCCTGTGAAAACCATTCATAATAGCCAATCTATTTCTATCGCGAACATAACCTATTACAATAGGCTCCCTTTGTTCTCTTCTTTCAATGTCATCAGCTAATTCATTTACCCGTCTATCATCCACCGGGACGTCTTCATATATTAGATCTAGTGGTACATAACCAAGTAAAGTGCCGTTTTCTGCTCTCGAAATGACTCTAACCAGATCTATTTTTGGTTGTTTGCGTTGCTCTTTGGAGGTTTTGGCATCTGGTCGAAAAGCTGAAGTTCTTTGGTCTGGAGTCATAATTTGTATGTTTATAAGTTATTTAATGCTTTTTCAATAGTTTTTTTCATTTTTTCCCTTGTGGATCCCATAATAAATGGGGATTATATAGTATTTATTTGTCGAAAGCAATTTTTTTAAGTAACAACATTGTCCAAGGGAAAGGCGCATGCTTTTCAAGGATTTTCACTTTTTGACGTTTAACTAATTTTGTGAAACCCTGCATTGTCCATTTGTTAATATGTCCAATATCTTTCCCCCATTGAGTATAGTTAAACAAATAAAAGTACGGTTCATTCGGTACAGATAAAATTAAATATTTCTTGGACACTCTGATAAGTTCCTTTAAAGCCTTTTCTGGTTTTTCTAAATGCTCTAAAACCTCTGTGCAAAGCACTAAATCAAAAGAGTTATTTTTATAGTTTAATTTGTATGCATTACCCTGTTTTAAATTTAATTTTGAGTACATTTTTTTTCCTAATAAAATGGCATCTTTAGAAAAGTCTATTCCTTCATAAGTCTTACCAATTTTATTCTCTCTTAACTTATTTAAACTAAATCCTTCTCCACAACCAACATCCAGAACCGTCTCTATTTTTAAATTCTTAAGATCACCAATTAATGTCTTAAAGAAATTATTGATGAAAAATTGTTTTAGAGGATTTTTACTCGTATGCTTTGAATAATTATCCGTTTTCATAATTCTTTTAATTTTAGCAGATCATTTTTAAATATATCTTTGTATTTTTTAAATCTAACTGCTGCAGCAGGATGAATTGTAATTAAATATTTTCTATTATCCTTCTCAATAATCTCACCATGTTTTTTTAAGACGGGGATTTCTATTCCTAAAACAGCAAAGATAGCAACTTTTCCCATAAGGACGATAATTTCAGGATCAATTATTTTAATTTGCTTGTCAAAATGAGTCTTACCATGAGCAATTTGTGTTTTTGAAGGCGTCCCTCTTTTGGGTAAATATTTGACCGGCGATGTTATATATGCACTAAGAGGATCTATTCCTATCTCAAGTAGCGTTGATCGTAAATATTTCCCTGATCTTCCAACAAAAGGACGACCTGTCAATGATTCCTGTTTTCCAGGAGCTTCCCCGATTAAGGCAATCTTTGCATTTGAAATACCTTCTCCGGGAACTGCTTTTCCAAGTGAATCTTTTTGACAGATTTTGCAATTAATGATTTCTTGGGCAATTTCTAAGAGTGCTTTTTCTTTTTTAATTCTTCTTACCATTTTTGGAGTGACGGCGGTAGGTTTTTACAAGCCTTATTGGGTATTCAACAAAAAAAGAGTGCGGCTTTTTTTTGATTCTTCGGCCTGATGTTGACATCACCATCTTTCTGTCAAAAAGAACCTCCCCAACAGTTCCTAATAAAAAGGCTAAATCAATGTCTTCATGTACATGTTTATCCTTTAAAGCAGTTTTATTCTTTATCTCATCCCAGGCTGACTTTTTAACTGCCATATTGGCCCCCAGTAAGACATGGTTTTTATATAACTTTTTATGTGCAACACTGTAACCGTTTGCTAGAAGAGGAGTTTTTAAAGGTAAATCAAAGAACATTACTGGACCGCCAACTGCAACAATATCTTTATTTATAAAATGCTGTTTGATCTTTTTTATCCAATCTTTCGGAACAATTGTGTCAGCATCACATCTTGCAATTATTTCCCCGGAGGCTGCATTAAATCCTTTATTTCGTGCAGGGATAATTCCTTTTTCGAATTCATCAAGTATTGTTACTGGATAATTTTTGCAGATTTCAATTGTCCTATCTGTACAATTACTATTAACAACGATAATTTCGTCTGCTTTTTCATCCTGATCCATGAGGCTTTTTAAACACCGTTCAATGTATTTTTCTTCATTATGCGCAGGAATTACAACGGAAATTTTCATTAGGGTCATAAATATTTTACCACGTCATAGATCACAATGCCTAAGGAAACCATAACATTTAATGATGTATTTATTCCAAACATGGGAAGTTCAACGATTTTGTCACAAACATCTAAAACTTCCTTGGAAATTCCATGTGTTTCATGTCCAACTACTAGAGCAATTGGAAAAGAATATTCAGTATTTCGAAAAGGAACAGATCGAGCCTCTTGTTCGACTGCCACAATCTCAATATCCTTTACTCTTGTTTTTAAATCCTGAATTGCATCAAGGGTACTTTCTCTATATTCCCATGGCACCCATTCGGTTGTATTAATTGAGGCTTTTTTAATTCTGGTATTAGGAGGGGTTTCCGTTTGTCCGCAGAGAATAACTTTTTCTGCAGCAACTGCATCTGCCAATCTAAAAATTGCTCCAACATTATATGTATCCAAAACATTATCTAAGATAATATATATTAGATCGGA
>JAMCQQ010000275.1 GCA_023379515.1 Actinomycetota bacterium | reverse complement strand
ATCTACGGTCACTAAACCGGAACAATTGGTGTCCTGGGACCTAAGAGAATGGATTATTATAAAGTTATAAATGTGCTTAATATTTTTATTGAAAACTTAAAAAAAATTTTTTGAGGTGATTTATTTTGGCTTCGCAAAAAAGAGATTATTATGAAGTTCTAGGAGTTTCAAAAGGTTGCACTATGACAGAAATAAAACAGTCATACAGAAAACTTGCGAGACAGTATCATCCGGACGTGAACAATGGACACCCGGAAGCTGAAGAAAAATTCAAGGAAATATCCGAAGCTTATGCTGTGCTGAGCAACGAAGAAAAAAGAAGACAATATGACCAGTTTGGCTTTAACAGGAATTTGTTTGAAGATATAAATTTTGACAGTGTCTTTTCGGAGTTCGGTTTCGGTGATATTTTTAACATGTTTTTTAATGGCGGCTTCAATGGAGGCTTTTCAACCAGAACAAAGGGCAGAAGGCAGAACAGAGGTTCGGATATTTCAGCGGAAACTGAGATTGAGTTCAAGGAAGCTGCTTTTGGAATAAAAAAAGAGCTGGAATATTCGGTTGATTCCATATGCGATGGGTGTAACGGCAAGGGTAGCATAAGTGAAGGCGGGATAGTGACCTGCAGCGTCTGCCATGGCAGCGGCCAGGTAAGAGTCAGACGCGATACTTTTATCGGAAGCATAATTACCACGGTAATCTGTGAATCTTGTAACGGAACAGGTAATATAATAAAAGATCCGTGTAAGAAATGCAGTGGAAAAGGATATTTCAGGGATAAAAAGACAATTAAAATAGATATTCCGGCCGGTATTCATAGTGGTGACAGATTAAAAGTTTCGGGTAAGGGAAATTCAAAAGGTTCTTATTCTGTAAATGGGGACCTCATAGTAGCAGTGAGGGTAAAACCTCATCCAAGCTTTAAAAGGGATGGAGACAATGTCTTGTTTGGCGTAAATATATCATTTGCTCAGGCAGCTCTGGGATGTAAATTTGAAATTGATACTCTTGACGGCAAGGAAGAAATTAATATCAAACCTGGGACTCAGCCAGGGACAAAGATTACTTTCAAATCACGGGGTTTTGTTGCGTTGAATGGCTACAGAAGAGGTGATTTTATTATTAATGTTAATGTAAAAATACCAACAAATCTTTCACATAAGGAAATAGAACTGCTAAAAATGTATGCTGACGGCAGGGAAGAAATTGCCGGTGATGGCAACACCGGACTTTTTTCAAACATAAAAAATGCTTTCAAAAAATGACCTATCCATACTTTTTTATCAGCAGTGACAATGTAAAAGAAAACAATATTGTCATAACCGGGAATGATTTCAATCACCTTGCGAATGTTTTGAGAGTAAGGATCGGTGATTATGTCGAGATTTCTGATAATAACCGCTATAGATATATTGCCGAAGTAACCAGCATCGAAAAATCTGAAGTCAAGCTCAAAATAAACAAAAAAAATGAAATAATCAAAAATAAAACTGAGATTTTTCTTTTTCAGTGCATTTTAAAACGGGAAGCGATGGAGCTTGCAATTCAAAAAACGACAGAAATCGGAATCGAAAGCATAATTCCTGTTTTCAGCAGCAGGGTAATTCTGGATAAAGAGAAAATTAAAAATAAAGTTTCGCGGTGGCAGCTAATTGCTGAGCAAGCTTCAAAGCAATGCAAAAGAGATTTCATCTGCAAAGTTCTGCCACCTGTAAGCATCACTGAAATAGAGCCTTCGGCATACGAAACTTTTTTTATTCCGTATGAAAGCCCGAGCATTGACAATAAAAATAATTTCAATACACTGGATAAATATGTTTTTACCGGTAAAAAAAACAAAGGCAGGATCGCCTATTTAATTGGACCGGAAGGTGGATTTGATGAGAAGGAAATCGAAACGCTTTCAGGGAAAGGTCCGGTTCTGGTAAATTTCGGTAAAAATATTTTAAAAGCTGATACCGCCTCAATTTATTTCCTTTCCATCCTTGATTACTTGATTAAGAGAAATGAATAATTTAAAGTTTTCAATATATACGCTGGGATGTAAAACAAATCAGAGCGAATCAGATTGCATAACCAATGATTTGATCAGCAGGAACTTTCAAATAGTTTCACTAAATGAAAAACCTGATTTTGCCATAATAAATACCTGTACTGTCACTTCTGCAAGCGACAGCAAAGCAAGACAGCTGATAAGGCGAATGAAGCAGTCAAATCCCGAAGTGAAAATAATTGTTACAGGGTGTTTTGTTGTGTTCAACGAAAAATTTCTGGCCGAAAATAAGATAGAATTTATTGTCCGAAATGAAGATAAATACAACATACCTGAACTTGTTTGTAAGATTTTTGATATGGATTTGACAAGTAAGGCAGGAGAGGCAGGTAGAGTAAATAAGGTTTTTATACCTGAGATGGGTACTCACGGAGAAGTTCAATCAATCATATCACCACCTTTGCCTTTTCGAAATATTCACAGCAGGGCACTTGTCAAAATACAGGATGGATGTGAGCAGAACTGCAGCTACTGTGTTGTCCCTTCCGTAAGAGGCAGCTATAAAAGTATCCAGCCTGATTTAATAATAAATACAATCAAAAATCTGGTCAGTAAAGGTTTTGAGGAGATAGTCATTACAGGGATTCATATAGGCAAATATGGCATCGATTTTGGTCAAAATTTCGGTTTGCCAGGTTTAATCAAAAAAATGCTGGATTTAACGGCAATAAAAAGAATACGGCTGAGCTCTATAGAAGTAAATGAAATTAACCGGGAACTTATTGAAATTGTCAGGGAAAGTAACTGCAGGATTGCATGGCATTTTCATATACCCCTTCAGAGCGGGAGCAATAGAATATTGAAGCTAATGAACAGAAATTACAATAAAGAATATTTTCTTGATACCATAAAAAGCATTAAAAAGAATCTTTGTGGTATCGCCATCACCACAGATATCATAGTTGGATTTCCCGGGGAGAGCGAGGCCGATTTTATGGAAACTTTGGAGATGGCCAGAAATGTTGGTTTTTCAAAGATGCATATTTTCAAATTTTCTCCAAGAATAAACACGCCTGCTGCATTGATGGAAGGCCAGATTAGTGAAACTGCCAAATCAAATCGCAGCCATATTGCAAGAAAACTTGGTGAGGAGCTCAGGAACAGATATATAAGAGAAAATCTCAATGATGAGTTGGAAGTTTTGTGTGAGGAAATGGATCCGGAAAGTGGTCTATACAGCGGTACTTCAGGCAATTACATAAAAGTCTATTTTACGATAAAACCTGATCAGCTGTCCGCAGTGTCGGCTGAGACAGGTGCAGATTTATCTATAAAAAACAAACAGGGCCATATATTGGAAGAAGTGAGGGGAAAACTTTTAAAAATCAAAGTAAAAGAATTATATCGGGGCGGTCTGATGGGTAAGCCATAAGTGCTGGAAGAACAGTCACAGTTTTTTTATAATCCTATTTATATTCTGATATAATAATCATATAATAACATTAGAATAATATGATTGGAGGATCTAAAATGATTATAAAATCATCAACGACGCTGCGTAATGACTATAACGCTATTACAAAGCTTGCCCATGAAAAAAAAGAGCCGGTATATATTACTAGAAACGGTGAAGGGGATATTGTTGTTATGAGCATAGAAGCATTTGAACGCAGAGAAGCCATGCTTGATCTACGTGAAAAACTCCTGCTTGCAGAACAACAACGTCTTGCGGGCGAGCCTACAATTTCACTTGAAGCAGCCCATAGGCGTCTGAAGGATAAAATAGATGGAAAAATATGATGTAGAGCTGCTTCCTGCAGCTTATGCAGATCTGGACGAGATATTTGATTACATCATGGTGGACAGTACACAAGTAGCAATTGAAATGCTTGATAATATTATGAAGTCTCTGCACCGTCTTGGGAATTTTCCAAATTCTGGAGCGCCGCTCCTTGACCGTTCAATGCAAAAGTTCAATTTTAAAATGGTTGTTATTAACCCTTATATAGCCTTCTACCGGTTTATTGATGATAAAGTCATTATTTACCGTATTTTACATTGTGCGAGAAATTACCCGCATTTACTAAAAGAATCCGTAAAGTGACTATAATTGCAATATAATCTAGTGTTTCAAATTCTTTTATTTTTACTTATAAGATACCTATAGCAGATATTGTATTAATTTACAAAGAGAGTATAATTTGTTAGTTTTAGTGTTTTAACAAAAATTTTTTAATTATTTTATAAATCAATATCAAATATTCTATCAGGATATAT
>JAMCQQ010000274.1 GCA_023379515.1 Actinomycetota bacterium | reverse complement strand
AGTTGATTATTACAAACAAGCTCTTGATTTAGACCCTAATTATGGTGATGCACTTTATTATTTATCCTGGGCACTTGATGATTTAGAAAAATACAGTGAAGCCAGAAAGTATTTAACTAAACTGCTTGATTTAGAACCACAAGCATATGATGCTTACACTGAAATGTGTTATTCATATTATTCTGAACAAAATTACGCTGATGCTGAAGTAAATTGTAAAAGAGCCATAAGTATTAAAGAAGATTATGGAGACCCTCATTATTATCTAGGAAAAATTTATTATAAACAAGGTAAAGATGCTGAAGCAGTAAAGGAATTAAAAATTTACACTGATATAAAACCTGATTCTCAAAATGGCTGGTATTATCTGGGTTATTGTTATAATAATTTAGAACAATATGATAATGCTATTGCCGCAGAAAAAAAAGTTATTGAAATTGAAGGAGATGTTTATGATGCTTACGCTGAAATGTGTTATGCTTATTTAGGGAAAAAAGATTATGAGTCCGCAGTAACTAGTTGTAAAAAATCTATTTCCTTAAAAGATAATTATGCTAGTTCACATTATTATTTAGGTGTTTCTTTATATAATTTATATAAAGATGATGAGGCAAAAGCAGAATTAAAAAAAGCAGCAGATTTAGGTTCTGAAAATGCTAAAAAATCACTACAAGAATGGTTTAAAGAAGGGACTTCTACTCCCACTAATAACACCAATTCATACAATACTGCCTCTGGTTCTGCAGAAGATTGGTATAATAAAGCTTACACCGAACAATTTACTAATAAAAATTTAAATAAAGCAATTGAATATTATAAAAATGCAATTAGTGTAGATGCTAATTATGCAGATGCTTATTATTATATAGCAGTTGCTTTAGATGACCAAGAAAAATACAGTGAGTCCAGAAAATATTTAACTAAATTACTTGACTTACAGCCTCAAGCACATGATGGTTGGACAGAAATGTGTTATGCTTATTATTCAGAAGAAAATTATAGTGAGGCTGAATATAATTGCAAAAAAGCCATTAGTATTAAAGATGATTATTATAATGCTCACTTTTATTTAGGAAGAACTTACGGAAAACAAGGCAATGCTTCTAAAGCAGCAGAAGAGTTAAAAACTGCAACCCAGTTAAAACCAGAAAATTCCAATGCCTGGTATTATTTAGGATTTGAGTATAATAATTTAGAAAACTATGATAATGCCATAGCTGCAGAAAAAAAAGTTATTGAAATTGATGGTGATGTTTACGATGCTTATGCTGAAATTTGTTATGCTTATTTAGGGAAAAAAGATTATGAATCTGCTGTAACTAATTGTAAAAAATCTATTTCTTTAAAAGACAATTATGCTAGTTCACATTATTATTTAGGAGTTTCTTTATATAATTTATATAAAGATGATGAGGCAAAAGTAGAATTAAAAAAGGCAGCAGATTTAGGTTCAGAGAATGCTAAAAAAGCTTTAAATGAATGGTTTAAATAAAAATATTTAACTACCGTGAACCGTAACCCGTGAACCGTGAAAAACTAAAAGTAAGAAAACGATAAACGAGTTACGAATTTATGAACTAAATTGCAGAATTTCCTTTTTCCTCAGTTCTTATGCGAATAACTTCTTCCACTGGAAAAATAAATATTTTTCCATCACCAATTTCACCAGTTTTTGCAGATTTTAAAATTGTCTGAATACACTTTTCTAAATCTTCTTCTTTCACTACAATTTCCAGTTCAATTTTTGGCAAAAGATTTATGGTAACTTCACTTACTCTATAAGTTTGTGTAAATCCTTTTTGTTTTCCGCATCCTCGTACTTCAGTTATGGTTATGCCAAAAATACCATTTGTTGCCAGAGCACTTTTTACTTCTTCCAACTTACTTGGTCTAATTATACATTGAACTTTTTTCATTTTAACCTCCATAAAATAAGATTTTATTGATGACACTGATTATTAAAAGAGATTTCACAGATACAGATGTTGCATAATTGCAATAACTTTACCTATCATTTAAATAATAATAGACTTTATCTGTGTAATCATCTTTTTTAGTCTGTGTAATCATTCTTTTTACATTACATCTCTGGGATAAGCAATGGCTCCGACTTCAGGCAGGTCAAGTCCCATAATTTCATCTTCGGGATTCACTCTTATTCCTACTAGCATATGATGGAGTTTAAAGAAAATATATGAACAAACAAATACAAAAACAAAACAGGTAAGTGCTCCTATTAACTGGGCAATAAACTGACTAACATCACCATAAAATAATCCAGTAACACCTTTACCAGCAGTGCCTAAATATTTATCTGCACCTACACCATTCCAACCTGCACCATATGTTCCATCAGCAAATAATCCTAAACTTATTACTCCCCAAAGTCCATTTACTCCGTGAACTGCAATGGCGCCTACCGGGTCATCAACTTTTAATTTCCATTCAATAAAATAAACTGCTAAACAAACTAAAATTCCTGCAATTGCCCCAATAATACAAGCGCTCACAGTATTCACAAAAGCACAAGGTGCAGTAATAGCAACTAATCCTGCCAGCATTCCGTTGGCACTCATTGAAGGATCTGGTTTCCCGGTTTTTTTCCACATATAAAGCATTGCAGATAACATTCCAAAAACAGAAGCCAACATTGTATTTACTGCGGCAACCGATATTCTTAAATCTGTTCCCGCTAAAGTACTGCCAGGATTAAATCCAAACCAGCCAAATGCTAAAATATAAACACCAAGTATTGCCATAGGAATATTGTGTCCGGGAATTGCTACTGGAGTTCCGTCTTTTTTAAATTTACCAATACGTGGACCTAAAATAATAGCACCTGCTAAAGCACAAATACCACCAACACCATGAACCACAGATGAGCCGGCAAAATCAACAAAACCATGTCCTAATCCAAAATTGCTGCCCAGTGTTGCTAACCAACCACCACCCCAAACCCAGTTGGATATTAATT
>JAMCQQ010000273.1 GCA_023379515.1 Actinomycetota bacterium | reverse complement strand
CAAGTCCTAATCCAGAACCGAATACTTTATCTGTTTTAGAACCTCTATAAAAACGGTTAAAAATATTTGGTAAATCCTGCTGTGAGATACCAATGCCTGTATCAGTTACGTTAATTATTGCTTTAGTCGGAGTTTTCTCGATAATAATATTAATCTTCCCCTTAATTGGAGTATATTTAACTGCATTTTCTATAATGTTTAATATTGCTCTGGCTAACTTATCTTTATAACCTGCAATAATAATATTTTTTTCATTCCTTAAGTGTACAGTTATCTTTTTACTTGCAGCTAACTTCTGAGCAATATCATAAATCTCATCAGTTAATTCCGTTAAACTAAATTGGGTTATATTTTTCTGTTCATCCGGGCCTTCAGACCATGCTAGATCCAAAATATTATTTAATGTTGCGGTTAATTGATCTGCCTGTTTAATTCTATCTTCAAATACTCGTTTGTATTCTTCAACGGTTCTGGGTTTAGTTAATGCTGCATCAAAGGAACCCCTTAACGTAGCAAGGGGGGTTTTAAATTCATGAGCCACATCGGCGATAAATTGCTGCTCTCTTTTAAAAGCTTCGTTTAAGCGATCGAGTAAGTTATTAAATGATGTTGCCAGCTCGCCGATTTCATCTTCACCTTTAATATCAGTTATTTTTTCTTCCAAATTTTTGCTGGATATTAATTTAATCCTTGTGGATAAATAAGTAATAGATTTAGTTATTTTATAGATCACCACAAATTCGACGATTCCAAGAACAACCAAAAGTATAATTAAAATATGCATGCTATGAGGAATTTTCGAGTAGTGAATAAAAAGGAGAACGTATGCGATGGAAACAATCAAACTGCCAATATACCATAAAAATAACCTAGCTCTTAAACTCCTTAATATGTGTTTCATTTTTATATTTATTTGTCAGATAATTTATAACCTACATTAAATATCGTTTGTATTAATTTTTTCTTCTGCCCGCCATCTATTTTCCTTCTTAAGGTTGCGATATAGACATCAACAACGTTTGACATGCTGTTAAAATTATAATCCCAGGTATGCTCCATAATTTGTGTCCTAGTGACCACCTCATCCTTGTGTCTGGCTAAAAATTCCAAAACAGCAAACTCTTTCGGGGTTAAAACAAGGGATTTGTCACCCCGTTTGACTATATGTTGGGCTGGATCAATTTCTAAATCATCTATTTTAATAACTGTTTCGGGTTGTTTGTAACCCCTTCTTAGTAAAGCGTTAATTCGGGCTTTAAGCTCTTCAAATTCAAAAGGCTTTGCCAAGTAATCATCTGCTCCGGCGTTAAGCCCTACAACCTTATCATTTAAGTGCGTTTTAGCTGTGAGCATTAATATTGACGAGTCAACTTTTTTACTTCGAAGCTCTTTACAGACAGTGACCCCATCTATTTTAGGCAACATTACATCAAGGATAATTACGTCATAACTTTCCGATTCAGCTAAATATAATCCTTCTTCACCGTCAAAAGCTTCATCCACAGCAAAACCCTGCTCAGTAAGCCAATTTTTTATTACCTGGGCAAGGGGTTTTTCGTCTTCTATCAACAAAATTCTCATATCTAGACCATATTATAACTTATAAAAATTCAGTTTTCAGCCTTAAAACATTTTTAATTAAAAATAATAATTTTTTATGCTAAAGTAATATTAGGAAAATTTTTGTACACAAGGCATTATGAGACACTACGAAAATAGCATATTAATCCCTGCCAGTGTAAAAGATGTATTTGATTACGTTGATGATCATACAAACCTTTCCTCACATATGAATAAATCGTCTTGGATGATGGGTGGAGGGAAAATGGAAACTTCAATTGATGATAAAGGAGGTAAAGAAGTGGGGTCGCATATAAAAATGAGCGGTAATGTTTTTGGTATTCAATTCTACCTTGATGAAGTTGTAATAAAGCGAGAGCCACCCCGATTAAAAGTATGGGAAACAGTAGGCGTTCCAAAACTTTTGGTTGTCGGCAACTATCAGATGAGAGTTGAGATAAAACCTAATGAAAGTGGGTCTTTATTACAAGTTTCCATTGACTACGAACTACCATTAACCAATGCATGGCTAGGAAAATTATTTAGTAGATTCTACGCCAAATGGTGTGTAGAAAAAATGATAGGTAGTGTCCGTGAAAATTTTACACCGCTTTAGAGTTAACTTGCAATTTAATATTACTTTCTACTTGTTTTGATGGACATTTTATATCTGCATATGAGCAGAATACACAGCAATCACCCTCTTTAGGTTTAATTATCTCATTACAGCTGATACACTTATAAAAATACTGGCAAGCATTAGTTGGCATATCAACTTTTTGTTTCGTACTACATTTTGGACACGTCAATAAAGCTTCTGTTTTTGTTTTCATATTAATTTATCTAGGACACCTAAAGTATACTCAAATGCAAAATTTAAAAGCGGTATTTAACTTATTTAGCAAATAATTTAAATACCTTAATAAAAATATAGCCAACTATCCAGGCTGTTATTGTGGCAGAGATTAACCCCAACACAAATGTACCAATGGACAAATTTGCCCCTAATTTATTAACTTCAATGCCATGAAACCAAGATTGCGCTATAGCAAAAGATTGATCGGGAAAAATCGCTACCAAGACGCGACAAATTATAAAAACGATTGCTGTCGTAACAGCTAAGGTATTTGGAATAGCATACTGATTCTTCATCAATCTTCACCTCCTTTCAGCTTAGAATCTACTTTTTATTAATTTGTTTCCAAAAATATATACCTCCTAGGATAAGGAAAAACATTAGTGCAATCCAAGTTAACGTACCAACAAGCCCCCCTAAACCATAACCATCCATCATATTTGAAAAACCATTCATCATAATTTATCTCACCTCCTTTATTTTGATCTATGTCCTAAATAGTCTTAATCCGTTCAAAGTCACCAGTAGTGCTACACCAGAATCCGCAGCTATTGCCCATCCCAAATGAGTTAAACCAAATACTCCTAACGATAAAAAGATCGCCTTAATTCCTATGGAGACAAAAATATTCTGTTTAATTACTTGGGTTGTCTGTCTT
>JAMCQQ010000272.1 GCA_023379515.1 Actinomycetota bacterium | reverse complement strand
CATTTCTTAATATTGCTTCACCTGTTATATTTCCTGAGCCTGACACAATATTTAACGCACCAGCAGGAAATCCTGCTTCCAGGAAGATCTCCCCCATCATCGAACAAGTGATTGGAGCAAGTGAAGAAGCTTTCAGGACAACCGTGTTACCGGCTGAAAGTGCAGGACATATTGTCCTTGTAGCAATGTGAAGAGGAAAATTCCATGGAATAACTGAACCAACTACACCAAAAGGCTCATAGGTCTCATAACAAAAAGCAGTCTTTCCCGGTAGCGGGATGACATTACCTCTTATCTGCCTCCCCAGGTTTGAAAAATATTCCATTGCTCTGAAAGTATAGGGCAGATCTACATTGACAGTCTCATTAAGAGGTTTCCCTACATCTTTTGCTTCCCACTCTGCAAACTCCTGCTTTCTTATTTTGAAAATTTCCATAGCTTTCATCATCAGATCAGCTCTTTTATCGCCATCCATCTTTGACCATTCAGGAAAAGCTTTCTTTGCTGCCTGTACAGCTTTATCGACATCGCCGACAGAAGCAAGTGCAAGTTCTGCAAGAGGTTCACCGGTTGCAGGACAATAGGAAATGAAATATTTACCGCCTTCCGGTTCAATCCATTGATTATTAATGAATAGTTTTATTTTTTTCATATTGCCTCCTCTTATAATAAGAAATAAAGACTTTTAAAATTTTAGGTAATTATTACCGGTATATCCATAAGTTTGCCAAATTCTAAGATTTCAGCCGTTAAGTCACCATAGACAATCCCGTTGTGATGAGGTATGCCATTATTTAGGAGTGACTCTATGAAATTCATATTTCCATTATTCATTTTTATGGTAAGATTGCTCCCCTTTATATATTCATTGTTATCTATGACTTTACCAACTCCGGCATGAATTGTATATTTTCCCCGGATGGAATTTATCCTGGCAACTGTAGCCACTCCGCTCCGTAAAGAGGCAGTCTGCGAAAGCCCGCCAAAAGCTCTTTCAATCTCAGGTTTTTTATCCGATAGATTATAAGGTGCGTTACCGCAATGCCAAAAAAGTATCGCATCTTTGATCTCAATATAATTTACAAGATCTGCAAGCCATGGGGTCGTCCGGGCTATTGAATATTCCATCATAAGTGTCAGAGATCCGTTTACATCACATTCACATGAAGCCATGATCCCTTCAGTATTTATCCTGCCGTTTGCCGGACAAATCGGCGTCTTATCTTGGTCCCTCAGCTCGGGCCAACAGTCTGGGGCATAAGATTGAAGATTTCTTTCCCGGATTACTTTCTTAAGTGCCAGGTATACTTTTGACAATCCTCGCGATTCTTCAAGATTATCCTTACTTATATTGAATATCTTCTGCTGGGTCTGCATATCTGTATCAATTTCTTTTTCGGATATTCCCTTTATTATATTGATGAAAGAGGACATGGATATCTTGGTTATTGTGGAGCCGAATTTTTTCTTAATTGAGAGTTCATCAAAATCCGAAATCTCAAAACCATCAGGACGCATTCCGATTACGCCGACTGTGGCTTGTTTCAAATATGAAATAGCTCTGACAGCACTCACAAATACCCTGACTTTTTCTTTTACGGAAGTTCTTTTTACATCACTGCCATATACAAAACTGAATTTCCGGTCAAAATTTGCGAAAATACTTCCCTGGGGCAATACACCTACCATGGATCCGGTAAAGTTATGCTTCTTTATTGCAAATTCCTCTATTCCCCAGATAAGGTAAGGTACTTCAAGGTTTCTGACCATCTCAGCAGTAACTTCACCTGTGCTGAAAGTACCATTATAGATAATAACAGCATCCACATTTTCAGCCTTGAAAAGTTTCCATGCAGTATTTGACATAGATCTGGAATTTACTGATGGTGCAGATTCAACCAGATCCACGGACATTTCCTTTTTAAGAAAATCCTTAGCATTTGCGGCAAAACCTGTTGCAGCCCTCAGATCTTCTTCTTCGAGAAAATCAAGCGTCAAATTAACAAAACCGAATTTTAGTTTTGGAAAATTTGCACTCACAATTCCTCCTTTAATATAAATTACAAATTAATAATTTTTCTTATTACCATAAAGAATACCCTCCATCAGCAATTATAGAACTTCCTGTAAAATAGGCAGATGCCCTGGATGCCAGGAATACAATAATGCCCTTTAATTCTGAGGGGTCCGGAATTCTTTTTTGAACACTTGTATCAATCCATTTTTTAAGCATTTCAGGGTCAGCTTCTTTAAGCAGAGGTGTCATTATATACCCGGGACATAATACATTTACTCTGACATTGTATGGGGCCCATTCAACCGCAAGTGACTTTGTCAGATGGACAACAGCGGCTTTTGAGGTATTGTAATGGCATTGTTTCTGCGGGACATTGACGATATAAGCAGACATGGAAGAAATATTTATAATGCTCCCTTTTTTCTGCTTTATCATTTCCTTGCCGGCCCATTTACAGCATAAAAAGACCCCATTTAAATTCACGTCCATGAGTTTCTTCCATGTCGAAAATTCCATTTCTTCAGCAGCCACCCAGCTCACAATACCTGCATTGCAAACAAGTATATCTATCCTGCCAAACTCGAGCACAACTTCTTTTACCATTCTCCGGACATCTGCTTCTTTGCTTACATCTCCTTGGAGCGCTATTGACTTTCTTCCAAGCTTTTCAACCATTGCAGCAGTCTCCTTACTTTCATCAATCAGCAGATCTATCACTGCCACATCGGCACCGGCTTCTGCCAGTCCCAATGAAATTTCACGTCCAAACCCGCGGCCCGCTCCGGTTACTATTGCTTTTTCACCATCAAGTTTAAATAAGGATAAAATATTTTTTGCTTCTTTCCTTATAACCAATCTCCCCTATATTTTTTGATTTATTTTACAAATAAGAAATATGAAATTAACATTGTTTCCGAATTCACTTTTTGATGAGTTCAATCATTCCTAAAAATATAAAAAACATGGTAATTTCATTGGGACTGCATTATTATCTTTTAATAATTGATTTTTCATCATTATCAAAAAGATGGACAAAATTTGGATCAAATTCAAGCCAACACCTGTCTCCACGCTTAAATTTTATTCCGCCAGCAGGAATAACAATCTGTATGTTTGTTTTGTTACTGTCACCAATTTCAGCGGTCAGCACATTATTGTCACCCTGAAATTCCACGATTTTAACCTCTCCTGCAATCACTGATGCAGTTCCCTTATCAACTGTTACCTTTATCTGCTGCGGTCTTACCCCAATTAGAACTTCTGTCCCCATATATTTTGAATCAACTTCTCCATTAAAATTAACAACTTTTTTACCGTCGCCGGAATTAATATATATCTTGTTCTGTGCTTCAATTATGCCCTTTATAAAATTCATGCCTGGCTGTCCAACGAAAAAAGCAACAAATTTGTTTACAGGTTTGTTATATATTTCATCAACAGTACCTATCTGCTGCTTCTCAGCGTTATAAAGTATTAATATCCTGTCACAAAGCGAAATTGCTTCAGCTTGATCATGTGTTACGTAAATTGTAGTATTTCCGAATTCCTCATGAATTCTTCTTATCTGAGCCCTGATTTCTGCCCTGATTCGTTGATCCATATGGGACAAGGGCTCATCAAGAAGTGTCAAATTAGGCTTTCTTATCAAGGCTCTTGCAAGAGAAACCCTCTGTTGATGGCCGCCTGCGAGTTCTGCAGGTTTTTTCTTCAGTATTGCTGTCAGGTTAAGAGCATCTGCCATATCTTTTACATTTTTATCAACATCGGCATTCTTCATTCCTCTTGCCCGCAGCGGAAATGCAATATTTTCATAAACATTCATCCTGTAATAAAGAGCATAAGACTCAAAAGCCAATGCAATATTTCGCTCAGCTGGCCCCATCTGATTTACCAAATTGCCGTCAAACATTACCTCACCCTTACTGATTTCCTCAAGCCCTGCCAGCATTCTCAGAGTGGAACTCTTACCGCCGCCTGAAGGACCGAGTATTGCCAGAAATTCTTCATTGTTGCAGGTAAAAGTAAGGTCCTTAACACCGATTACATTTCCGGTGTAAATTTTCCATATATTATTACAGTCAACTCTACTCATTTTCACCTCACCTATGATTTGGATATTTCCATAGTTTTTACATAGAAAATTATTTTTTCAGAATTGAAATCAAGCCAGACCATATCTGAACCTTTCAAGTTTCTGAATGCCTCGCTTTCCGATGTTCTTGCATGCATGAATGTATTTTCCAGCTCGAAAGTGATTACAGAACTTTCAGCTTCATGCACAACCACGTAAACCGGTAATTGAAAAGAATTTTCAGATGCTTTTTCAATACTCAGCTTGACATCCTCACATCTGATGCCAAGCCTTGTATTTGTTTTTCCATCTGCTTTAAACGAATTTTTTTGGGCTGATTCTGCCAGTTTTTTATCAAGCGGCAGCATGAATAAATTTCCGCTCTTAAAGAATATTTTTCCATTCTGTTCAATCAGCTCACCGTCTATCATATTCATTGGAGGCTCGCCAACAAGTCTGCCTACAAAATCAACCTTCGGACTGTAATATATTTCTTCCGGTGTTCCAATTTGATCAAACTTGCCTTTTCTCAGTACCATCATATTATCTGACAAAGCTAAAGCCTCACGGTAGTCATGGGTAACATATATTATGGTACTGCCATAATTTACTGCAAATTCCCTTAAAAGTGTTTGTGTGGAAAATTTCAGCTTTGCATCAAGATGCGCTATCGGTTCATCAAGCAGATACACCTGTGGCCTTCTTACGAGTGCCCTTGCCAGAGAGACTCTCTGTTTCTGGCCACCGCTTAAAGCCTGCGGCCTCCTTTCCAATAGTTTTTCAATACCCAAAAAACTTGCAATTTCAGTAACCCGTTTTCGTTCTTCATCGCGTGTAAGGTTTAATTTCCATTTAGGTGCCCTTAGCGGAAATGCAATATTTTCATAAACCGTAAAATGCGAATAAAGGTTGTATGTTTCAAAAGCCATGGAAACATTTCTTTCCTGAGGAGGAAGGTTGTTGACGACTATGTCATTGAAATATATTTTACCTGAAGACACAGGTTCAATTCCTGCAATCATTTTTAAAATTGTAGATTTACCGGCTCCTGTCGGACCAAGAATTGAAAAAAAATTGCCCTCCCTGACAGTAAAACTCAGGTCATTAATTGCAAGTTTG
>JAMCQQ010000271.1 GCA_023379515.1 Actinomycetota bacterium | reverse complement strand
AAAACTTTAAAGAACTTTTCAAAGATAAAGACACGAGGAAAGAAGACTCTGAGAGAATCCCTTATTAAAAGCCTGGAACATTGCCAAACTTAGTTTTTGGACAGAATTATTACACAAACCCATTGAAAAATACTTTATTTTATGTTATTAATAATTACTATATAGTTTAACTATTAGTTAATTATTAACATGATAAAAGAAAGAACGCTTTTCAAAAAAATTGAACCTTTCATCCAGTCGAAAGAAGCTCTTGTTGTAACTGGGATGAGAAGAGTTGGTAAGACTTCTCTTCTTCAGTATTTTTTTAATAAAATTGTAAGTAAAAATAAAATTTTTATTGATCTGGAAAACCCTGTAAACCAGAAGTATTTTGAAGAAACCGACTATGAGAGAATAAAGCTATCATTGGAAATTCTGGGTGTAAATTTTTCAACAAGGTCTTTTATTTTTATTGATGAAATACAGTTGCTCAAAAACATTCCATCTATCATTAAATATTTCATTGATCATTATAATGTAAAATTTTTTCTAACCGGTTCTGCAAGTTATTATTTAAAAAATCTTTTTGCTGAATCTCTTTCAGGAAGAAAATATATTTTTGAGCTTTACCCGTTAACATTCAGGGAATTTTTAATCTTTAAAGAAATCAATATTGAAAATCATATATTGGTTTTAGACACAAAAAAAGATTTAATTAAAGATGATATTCCCCATATACCTAGAGCTATATACAATAAATTATCCACACTGTACGATGAGTATATGGAGTTTGGAGGTTTTCCTGAAGTTGTATTAAAGGGCAGCGTTTCGGAAAAAATAAAAAGTATTGAAGATATCTTCTCATCATATTATCAGCTCGAAGTTTTGCGTATTGGCGATTTCAGGAAAAATAATATTATTAGGGACCTTATTTTGCTGCTGATGCAAAGAACAGGGTCAAAACTTGATATAACAAAGATTTCTAAAGAATTATCAGTTGCCAGGCAAACCTTAAGTGAATATATCTCTTTTCTTGAACAGACATATTTTATTAAAACCATAAAACCATTCAGCACAGGCAGGGATTCCGAACTTAGAAAAACTCCTAAATTATATATTTGCGACTCCGGTATTGCCAATCATTTTGCAAGGCTTTCAAAAGGCAGCTTATTCGAAAATTGTATTTTTTTAAATTTATTACAGTATGGCGATGTCAAGTATTTTCAGAAAAAAAGCGGAGTTGAGGTTGATTTTATTTTAAATGCTAATATTTCGCTTGAAGTTAAAACAAATCCGGATTTATCGGACATTAAAAAACTAAATGCTTTATCCAGCGAAATCGGAATTAAAAATATTTTGATTATTTCAAAGACTTATACTGAACTTGATAATACAGCTTTTGGTTTTAATTTGTAAAAACTAATAAGGCCTTATTTTTTTCTATATCATCCATAGGGAAATGCCTGATGTTTTTAGTAATTAATACCGAACTGGTAATTTTTGCAGTGGCCGCATTTTTGCATCCGGTAGAGTAAGAGAATGGGGTTTGTCAAAGTATTCCCAGGCTTTCTCAAACCCCTCTATTACCGCTCTTATGTCCTGGGTAAAGGTCAGAGCATCGTATGACCTTTCAAATACTTCATAGTTGCCTTCAATGCATTGATAATATGGGCTGTTACTTTAGGTTTTAGGCAGTGGTACTTTTGTATTTTTACTTACTGCTAAAGTATCTAAAGACATAAATTATACTTTAGCATAAATGTGCTAATATATAAATAAGACAATATTTAAAAGTATATATTTTGTAATGATATTGGAGTTACATGAAGATGGAAGTCCTTCTTGCTTCAATAATTAATACCGGACCCAGTCACCATTTTTCATTATGAAAATGGTTGAAGGCGGATCAATTCTATCTCCATTGGAATTAAACTTTATATTACCAACAATTCCATCATAAGAAGTTTTCTTCAATTCTTCCATAAAATCCTCAGGCAATATTGAATTTGATCTCTTCATTGCATCAATTACAAGGTGTAAGGAATCATAGCTATAAGGAGCGTATGGTCCCGGACCTTCCTTGCTTACAGTTTTATCCTTCATTTTTGATACAAAATCCTGATATTTTCTCCAGAAATCAACTGCTTTTTTATCTTCCGAATATTTCGCAAGCGATGGAGGCTCCGGAATTACTGCGATCAGACCCTCAAGCAGCTCTTTGTTTGTCAAGAGGCTTATACCTTCATCCATTCCCATTTGTTCGGTAACAAATTGAGAATTCAAACCAATTTTTCTGACTTCAGTAATTAAATCTGCAAGCTCATCATACTTTGCAGCAAAAAAAATATAATCCGGTTCGTCGATAAGCAAATTTTCAGCTAAAACCTTATATTCATTTAAATCATGTTTAACGGTATATGGTTGCTTTGGGTATGGAATTTTTTTATCATTAAAGATTTCAATCATTGAATCAATGAGATTTGTTGAATACTCTTCACCATTACTTATAAATATCAATTTTTTTGGTTTCAATTCATCGTTCAGGAAATTTACGATATTTTCAACTCTTTGCTTGTTATTCATGATAAGTCTAAAAAAGTTACTGTATCCTACCGCAATGTCCAAACCCTGTGCCGATGGTGTAACTATAGGTATATTAAATTCAGCAAAAACCGGAACCGAGGCTTTAGTGGTTCCATTGAATGTTGAGCCAATTACCGCAGAAACATTTTCATCTACCAGCTCCTGAGCAATAAGAAAAGCTTTTTCAGCACTACCCTCATCATCTTTTGAGACTAAATCAAGTCTGTAATCAAATCCTCCTACCTTAACCGGAGATAGTTCGGAAACTGCAAGCTTTAAGCTTACAAGCTGATCCTCACCAAAGAATTTATCTTCACCGGAAAGAACAGCCTGACTGCCGATTTTTATTACTTTCTCCCGATTCTCACAAGCTGTAAGATTAAATATCGATATCATTAGCAATATTAAAGTCGTAGAAAATAAAATATATTTACACAAAACAAAAAATTTTGATCTCTTTAAATTCATAAAAAATCTCCTGGTTTACAGTAAATTGCATAATTATGTCAACTGCCACGTAAAAGAGATTATATCAAAAAAAGCTAAATTAATAATTATTTTTAACATAAAAGTATGTTAAAATTTTAAAGGAGGCTGATCGTTTAATTTTATGTTTGGAGACATAAAAATTATGAGTAGAGTGCAATCGTGACTGACAATACAAAAACAGTGGAACAGAAGCATAATTTAAGAAAGTTAATCCAGGATAAAAGAAATGCCATACCTGCCGAAGAAAGAATTAATAATAGCAGAAAAGCAGCAGAAAAACTCTTTTTAACCAAAGATTACAAGAAAGCAACAAATATCCTTCTTTATTTTCCCTTCATAAGTGAAATTGATACAACAATAATAATAAAAAAAGCTCTCAAGGATCGTAAAAAAATCATATTACCCCGCGTTTGGCATAAAAATCTGGATCTTTATTTTATCGAAAATTATGAACAACAACTTAAAAAAGGCAGTTACGGAATCATGGAACCTATACCTGAGCTTTGCAAACCTGCAAAGATCTCTGAAGTAGACCTGGTGATAGTACCGGGTGTTTGTTTTGATAAAAATTTTAACAGGCTTGGTTATGGGGGAGGATTTTATGATAAGCTGCTCTCACAATTAAATAAAAATGTAAAAAAAATAGCTTTATGCTTCGAAATGCAGATGCTGCCTGAAATTCCGGTATCTGATCATGACATAAAAGTAGATGAAATAATAACAGAATCAAATATATATGACGCAAAGACAAAAATAGCTATTCTAATGCCTGCTTATAATGAAGGAAAATACATCAAAGACGTATTATCGGAATGTTTCCAGTGCGGACTTGATTTAATAATCATAGATGATGGTTCTACTGATAATACTGTTGAAATTATTGAAAAATTTCCAAAGCCTGTTAAACCCAAAACAATATTGATCAAGCATCAGATAAATAAGGGAAAAGGTGAAGCATTAAAAACAGGATTTAACTTTGCGGCTAAAAATAATTATTCGGGAGTTATAACATTGGATGCAGATGGCCAGCATAAAATAAGTGAAATTGAAGATTTTATTAAAATGGCTGAAAATGAAAATCCCGATATAATTGTCGGAAGCAGATTTAAAAATACTAAAAGTATGCCTTTTATAAGGCTGGCTACAAATCTATTTACTTCATGGCTTATTTCTGTAATAGCCGGTAAAAAAATAGATGATGTACAATCAGGATTTAGATATGTAGGTTTAAGAGCTTTAAAAAATATTAATCTTGAAACAAAAAATTTTGATACGGAACCTGAGATGCTGCTAAAAGCCAGCTGGCTTAATTATATAATTAAGAACATTCCCATAAGTACAATTTATCATAAAGATTTCGTAAGCCATGTTAATCCGGTAAAGGATACCGTTAAATTTTTTAAATTAGTTTTTAAGAGCTTAAGATGGAAGAAAAGTTTTAAACGCTCTCATACCAAACTTTAAAAGCTTCGAAAGCTTCTTTTATTTGCCTGTTAAAAATAAGCAATATAATAACCAATATAAGGAATAAAATAATTATAATAGCTGTCTTTTCAGTAACAGTAAGCTTATTTTTTTTTCTTTCATTTGACTGCATCTTTTTTGATCCTGCCGGAGATAAAATCATCCAAATTTTTTGCAGGGATTCTCCATGAACTTTTACCTTCTCTGATTTTAAATCCTTTCAATTTACCTGATTTGAGCAGCAGCCAAACATTATCTACAGAAAGCTGTAAAATTCGTGAGACTTGTTCTGCTGTATATAAAACAGGTGCAGTAAAATCATGTTCCTGTATGTCCTTACCCGAAAGATTTTCCAGAAATCTTTCCGCTCCGTCTTCAGTGATCCTTATTGACTTGCCAAGTCTGACAGAATGAATCTTTTTTAAAAGAATCAACCTGATTAATTCCTGCTCACTGATACCTGCAAATTCAGATAACTGACTTATTGTATATAACTTTTCTTTTTTCTCATTTATCATAACTTCTGCCTATCAAATTATTTGGTTGGCAAGGTTTAAAATTTTAGATTGTAAATCTATAATTTTTAAATTTCTCTTACCATATTTTAAATAACAAATTTCTTTTTCACAAATATGAGGAATTTGTTCAAAAATAGGAATGTTCAGCAATGATTTCAAATCTTTGGTACTGTAGCTCTGTTCTTTTGTCGTATTGTTTACGACTATCCCTTTTTTCTGATACTGGGGAAGTAAT
>JAMCQQ010000270.1 GCA_023379515.1 Actinomycetota bacterium | reverse complement strand
CATCTGCAGATAAAACAGCATCTTCAACTAATTTTTGGGCATTTTGCGGATAATTTCCTAATCCACTTTGTCCATTGACATAATAAGTGTATGTTTGCGGCATTCTATACCAATTAACTCCAGCCTGTGCATAAACAGTTCCCTGAATATCAAGATTATTATAAGAAACTTCTTTATAATAATCCCGCATACTACCGGTAGGATATGTTGCAGAAGAAAAAAGTAAATCAGTATAATGTGCCGCTTGTGGTGAAAAAATGGAAAACAAAAAAGGTGATATTGATTTACGAATTAATGGAAAACTTTATATTGTTTCTAATGTGGAATTTGAAGAATGTATAAATTGCGGAGAGAAGGTTCTGCAACCTGATATAAATAATAATATTTATAAAATTATCACTTCAAAAAATTACAAAATTAAAGAAACAAAAATTCCATTTGTTGAATTAGTAACTTCCTGAAATTTTAGTTTTTATTACAACAATTAATATGAAAAAAATTAAGTTTATTTTGTTTATGAGCTTGTTATTTATGGTTTGTATTTTAGATTTTACTTTCTCTATGCCTCCTCATCCTAAAAATAACATCCTCACTAAAGACATCAAAACAAAATCTGCATATTATCTAGCAAAACAAAAAGGGTTAAATAAACCGGCAAAATATTTAGTTAGTTCTACAGGAATTGCAAAAGCACTGGTAATTATAGTTGATTTTTCTGATAAAGTTGGCACTCAAACTAAAACACATTATACTGATTTACTTTTTTCTTCAGCAAGCTATCCCACTGGTAGTATGAGAGATTATTACAAAGAAGTTTCTTACAACAATCTTGATGTTCAGGGAACTGTTTATGCACAGGCAGGAGTTAACTGGTATAGAATGCCGCAAACTTATAGCTATTATGTTAACGGGCAGAGTGGAATGGGTAATTATCCGCAAAATGCCCAAAAATTAGTTGAAGATGCAGTTTTGTCTGCTGATGCCGATATTAATTTCTCCCAATATGATAATGACGGTGATTGTTTTGTAGATGCTTTGTTTATAGTTCACGCCGGGATTGGGGCAGAATCTCAAAGTGGAACTGTAAATGATATTTGGTCACATAAATGGAATACCAATAGTCCTATAACAGTTGATGGAGTAAAGGTTTACGAATATACAATTGAACCCGAAGATGCAACTATCGGAGTTTTTTGTCATGAGTTTGGACATATTTTAGGATTACCTGATTTATATGATACAGATAATTCTTCTTACGGTGTTGGTGACTGGTCAGTAATGGGTAGTGGTGCGTGGAGCGGACCATCTTATGATGGAACTAAACCCGTTCATTTTGATTTGTGGAGTAAAAAAAAACTAAACTGGATAAATCCCACTAATGTTAATACAAACTTAACTTCGCAAACCATTCTTCCAGCAACAAGTAATGCAATTGGTTATAAATTATGGACTGATGGAACTGGCACTACAGAATATTTTTTAGCAGAAAACAGACAGAAAACTGGTTTTGATACTTATCTTCCAGCAAGCGGATTAGTTATTTATCATATTGATGAAAATGTTGCAGACAACACTAATGAAACACATTATAAGGTTGCAGTAGAGCAGTCAGATGGTTTAAAAAATTTAGAAAATAAAATTAATACCGGTGATGCCAATGATGTTTTTCCGGGGGGATTAAATAAAATAAGTTTTAGTTATAACACAACTCCTGATTCAAAATCATATAGTGGAGCAGTTACTAAAGTTAGTGTAAAAAATATTTCAACTTCTGGCAATAACATAATTGCAGATTTATTTGTAAGTAGTGAAAATACTTTAACAGTTACTTCAACCTCAATTGCAAGTGCAAATATTTTACAGGGAAGTGTTGGCGGATTTTTAAAATTAACTTTATCTTCCGCAAATAATACTGCAAGTATTTCATCTTTAAAAGTTGATTTAACTGGAAGTGCGCAAGATAGTGATACCGATAAAGTATTTGCTTATCTGGATAATGGAGATGGAAACTTAAGCACTTCAACAGATACCTTATTAACCCAAAGCAATTTTATTAGTAAACAAGCAACTTTAAATTTTAATCTGGATGTTACCACTGCCTCAGCAAAAATTTTATATTTAGTATTACAAACTAACACTAATGCTCAAACCTCTAAAAATATCGGTTTAAGTATTAATTCAAGCTCTTACTTTACTGTTGATGCTTTATCCGGGGTATCAACCAGTGGTTTTCCTCACCAGTCAACTACTGCAATTATTCAAGATGGATTTGCTCCTACTTCCAGTATTACTGCTTTAAATCAATACAAAAATTCGCTGTCATTTACAGTTTCGTGGAATGGACAAGATAATGTCGGCGGCAGTGGACTTGCAAGTTATGATATTCAATATAAAGATGGAGATACCGGAAACTGGACAGACTGGCTTACCAATACTACTTCCATTCAATCAATGTTTACCGGTGTTGAAACACATACTTATTATTTTCGCAGTAGAGCAAAAGATAGTGCCGGACTAATTGAAGATTATCCTACAATAGCAGATACGCAAACTGCAATTGATGTTACCGCTCCTACCTCAACTTTTACTGCACTTGCAGGTGAAACCAACACTGCAAATTTTACAATTAGCTGGAGTGGAACAGATAATTTAAGTGGAATAAAAAATTATGATATTCAATATAAAGATGGAAGTGGCGGCACTTGGACAAATTTATTAAGTGGAACAACTTTAACTTCTACAACTTTTTCTGGAAGCGATAATCACACTTATTATTTTAGAGTTAAAACACAGGATAATGCCGTCAATAGTGAAGCAACTCATAGTTCAAATGGTGATACTTACACTGCTGTTTTAGTTCCACCATTGGCACCTACAAATTTAACTTTAACTTTATCTGCAAATAATTCTGTTTCAATGCAGTGGACTGCAAATAATGAAAGTGACCTAACGGGATATAAAATTTATAAAAGTTCAGAAACTATCACAACCGAGCCGGCAGATACTACTTTTACTTTATTAAATCAAGCAACTACAAATAGTTATATTGACAGCAGTGTAAGTTGGGATAGTGCCAATAAAAAATACTGGTATAAAATTTCTGCGCTTGACAGTTCAAATAAAGAAAGCAGTAAAACAAATGCAGTAAGTATTGCCGATACAAACACACCGCAAATAAGTGTCAGCACATCTTCAATTATAGATACTCAAGTAATATTAAGTATCACCAGCAATGAAAACACAACTATTAAAATTGATTATGGACTAAATACAAATTATGGGAACACACTGCAAGATAATACTGCAACAACTTCGCATACTATTACTTTAACCAACTTAAATCCCCAAACAACTTATCATTATCAAATCATTGGATATGATAGTTCATTAAATCAAACTACAAATAGTGATGCAACTTTTACAACTTTAGCCACAAATTATTTACCGGTGATTTCAAATATTAGTGCAGTTCCAACTAATAATTCCGCTACTATCAGTTGGACTACAAGTATAGATGCAGACAGTAAAGTTGTTTACGGAACTACCACAAGTTATGGCAGTGAAGTTAAAGTTAAATTTGTAGGTGCCAATGGTGGAACTAAAACAGCAGTGTAAGTATCACCATTTGAACTATGAGTTGCTTCACTATTGACGGCATTATCCTGTGTTTTCCTCACCAGT
>JAMCQQ010000269.1 GCA_023379515.1 Actinomycetota bacterium | reverse complement strand
AATTGAATCTCTCGGGGGACAGACTAACGCTGAAACTACAAAAGACATGACCCACTTTTATATTAATATCCCAAGCAAATACTGGAGAGAAGCAGTTGACATTCTGGCTGACTCTCTGAAGAACAATAATTTTGAAACTGCTGAAGTGGACCAGGAAAGGAAAGTTGTTCTTGACGAAATGAGGCTGACTGAGGAAAGCCCTTCAAGCTACATGGCAAATAAGCTCTTTGCACTGGCTTATCAAGTTCATCCATACAAAATGCCTGTTATTGGAACGATGGAAACAGTCGGCAGGTTGACCAGGGATGATTTCATTGCTTATAAAAAGAGATTTTACGTCCCACAGAATACAATTGTTATTATTATAGGGGATGTAAAGAGAGAAAATGTGTTAAACTATCTAAAAAAGCAATTTGCCGACTATAACTCTGATTCTTTTACTTCTCCTGAAATTCCCGAAGAACCGTCCCTGACTGGCAATATTGAAAAGGTAGTAGAAAAAAGAACAAAAAACGCCATGTTTGCTATTGCTTACAGGGTGCCGGGAATAAAGGACAGGGATGACATTTACGCCCTTGATGTTTTAACTTTCATGCTGGGCGATGGCAGGGGCGCAATTTTAAACCGTGAGATTGAAGAAAAGGAAGGGCTGGTCTGGTCTATCGGCGCTGATTTTCAAACAATGAAGTATCCCGCCCTTTTTATGATAACGGCAAATCTACCTCCGGGAAATGTTGACAAAGCAAAGACTGAAGTTTTTAGAATTATCAATGATGTAAAAGCAGGAAAATTTTCTGACACTGATATCTTAAGGGCAAAAAACTTCCTGATTAATACTTATGAATTCGGCAACGAAACAAATGCCGGAAAAGCTTCCACCTATGGTTTTTATGAAACAGTTGACACGGTGGATTTTGCCAATACTTATCTTGATAATATTTCCAGAGTGAACAAAAAAAGAATAACGGAAGTTGCAAACAAATATTTTAACAACTATGTTTATCTTTTAATAAAACCCAGGAGCGAAGATAAAGAATGAGAAAAAAAATTCATGGCTTGATTCTGCCGTTATTAATTGCATTTATTATTGCATCTGCGCCTTCATTTGCCCAGGAGCCAAGTGTCTCCCGCTTTGATCTGCCCAACGGCATGGTGCTTCTTACCCAGGAAGAGCATGAAAATGACATCGTGAGCATTGAAGTTTTTGTTAATGCAGGCTTGCTTCATGAAACAGACCAGAACGCGGGCATTATAAACCTGATACAAAATTTGATTTTAAAAGGCGCAGGCAAATACAACTCACAGCAGATTGCAGAAATGCTCGAGCTCAGCGGAATTATGATGAGCGCTAGCTCATCGCCTGATTTTGCCGAAATAAGCTGCACCACAACCAGCAAAAACTTTGCACACGCCGTCCAGATTCTGGGAGATGTTTTAAGTAATCCCAGATTTGATCAGGCGGAGATAGACAAAGAAAAGAAAAACATAACCGAACAAATTGAAGGAGAGCAAAGCGCTTTCACTGCTATTTACAATATATTCCTTCAGAATTTTTATCGCTATCACCCTTACCGCCAGCCAATTCTCGGCCAGGCAAAGGCAATTAAAAATTTAACGAGAGACAATATTTTAGACTTTTACCGTACTTATTATGTTCCAAACCGCATGGTTATCGTAGTTTCCGGCAATATAAATAAAAATGAAGTAAAAGAGACAGTGAAAAAAGTTTTTAAGAATTTTAATCCTTCAAACCCCAGGCCCATTGAAATTACCTGGGAGCCGCCTAATGAAGAAAGAGAGATTTATCTTTCCAGCAGCGGCAATCTTTCCTGGCTTTTCATAGGATACCAGGCGCCTGAAGTGATTTCCGAAGATTATTATGCAATGAAGCTTATTTACTCCTATCTGGGCGAAGGCTTGAGTTCCAGAATCTGGACAGAATTGAGAGAGAAAAGGGGGATGGCTTATGACCTTGGAGCTTTTTATCCCTCCCTGGAGGGTCCCAGCCATTTTATTGCGTATATAGTTACCACCCCCGATAAGATTCTTGAAAGCAAAAGGCGCATTCTTTATGAAATTTCCCAGATAAAATCAAGCGGCATCCCTGATTTTCAGCTTGAACAGGTAAAGCAAAAGGTTATCGGCGGCTATCTTCTGGAAAGAGAAACTGACCGTGGGAAGGCTGAAAGTTTGGGATCGGCAGAGATTCAGGGTAAAGGCTACATGGCTGATGAGAATTTTGCGAAAAAAATTGAGGAAGTAACATCTGAACAGATAAAGGCTGTTGCCAATAAATATTTGAAGAATTACATTATGGTTATAGTTTTACCCGGTCAGCCAATCCCCGGTCAGCTTATGGAGGAGTAGGTTTGGAAAAGTTTAATATTGCCATTGACGGTCCTGCTGGTTCAGGCAAGAGCACCATTGCCATATCGTTAGCAAAAATTTTTGGGTTTATCTATATTGACACGGGCGCCATGTACAGGGCGGCTGCATGGAAAGCATTGAAGGAAAATACAGATTTCAGCGACGAAGAGGCTCTTCTAAAAATAACGGAGAAATTAAAGATGGAGATCCAGCCGGACTTGGAACACCCGGTTGGGTACAGAGTGTTTGTTGACGGGACAGAAATTACCGGAGAACTTACTTCTCCTGAGGTAAGCCTTAAAGTTTCCCTTCTGGCAAAGGTAAGCCCTATTAGAAGGATTCTTGTGGGACAACAGCGCAGGATGGCAGAATCAGGCGGAGTGGTGATGACCGGCAGGGATATTGGAACAGTTGTCCTTAGTGATGCCCCGGTAAAGGTTTTTCTTACTGCTTCAGCCGAAGAAAGAGCCCGCCGGAGATTTTTACAGATGGAGGATGAAGGCAGGGCGGTTGACCCGGCTCTGGCAAAGGAGAGCGTAAAGGTAAGGGATAAAATAGATTCATCAAGGGAAGATTCTCCCCTTAAGCCCGCAGAGGATGCAGTGATAATTGATACCACTTCTATGACAATTGACGAGGTTGCAAATAAAATTCTTGAGATAATAGGAAGCAGAAGAAAGGCAGGGGAGTTCTGATTCCTGCTTTAAAGAAACCGCCTTTCTTATACAGGCTTGCACGCTTTTTATGCTATGTGTTTCTTAAGATTTTCTGGCGCATGGAAGTTGAAGGTGCTGAAAATCTTCCGCGTGAAGGCGGAGTGCTGATAGCTTCCAATCACTGCAGTTATCTGGATCCTCCGCTGATGGGCAACTCAGTTGACCGGCAGGTTCATTTTATGGCAAAGAAAGAACTTTTTAAGGTACCGGTACTGGGTTTTTGCATCAGTCATGTCGGCACTTTTCCTGTTGCCAGGGGAACGGCTGACCGGAGCGCAATAAGAAAAGCCATAGAGTATTTATCTTCCGGCGAGGTGGTGGGAATTTTTCCTGAAGGCACCCGCACAAAATCAGGAACGATGAAAGACGGCGAGATAGGCGCTGCCATGCTTGCAGCAAAAGCCGGAGTACCTATACTGCCGATGGGCATAAGGGGAAACATCCGTGTTTTTCAGATGAAAGGCATAGTTCCAAAGTTTTCAAAATTAAAGGTAAGGATAGGAAAACCAATTGAAGTCCCTTTGCAGCCTAATGCTGACAGGAAGCAGTTAAAGGCAATTCTTGATAAAGTAATGGAAGAAATAAGAAAGTTGGTTGAAGAGTAGATTTATGAAAAGCAAAGTTTTAAACCCCACTGCAAAAGAATTACGATCCAGAAGCGTTTCGCAGATAACTCCTCTTCAGCAAAAGCAGCCGCAAAAACCGCGCCAGCCTGTTATGACTGAAAAAGAAACAATCAGGTATGCTGAGATTTCTGCCGTTGTCCCGGGAAGCATTGCGGATCGCTCAGGCGTTAAAAAAGGAGATAAAATTTTAACTGTAAATGCAAAGCGCATAAGAGACATTATTGATTACCTTTTTATAACCTCGGCTCCAAAGGTTGAGATAGCTGTACTGAGGGATATGGAGAGAGTGGAAGAACTTTTAAGCATTGCCATAATTGGA
>JAMCQQ010000268.1 GCA_023379515.1 Actinomycetota bacterium | reverse complement strand
CCTCTTTCGGTTGCATTGGGTAAAGTAAACCTGGGGGCAGGCACAAAACTTGCAAACTTAAAAATAATAGAATCAAAAATAACCCTGAATATCGATGGCAGGAAATATGAAACCGGCTTGCGCAAGTTTGGCGCAATTTTAGCTGACGGCGTAGAAACCGGATGCAACAGTGTCACTGCTCCCGGCAGTCTCCTTGGCAGAAACGTTCTGCTTTACCCCAATGCAACCGGAAGAGGTTACTACCCGCCAGACACAATTATTAAATTGAAGCAGAATCATGAAACCGAAGGAAGAAAATAAAGAGAAATAAAGGAAGAAAATAAGATATGGAAAAATTATTCGGAACAGATGGAGTAAGAGGTATAGCCAATAAATATCCGATAACATCCGAGATGGCAATGCAAATCGGACAGGCGGTGGCCTGTATATTAAAAAAAGAGGGGCACAGGCCCAGAATAGTTATCGGAAAAGACACCCGACTTTCGGGATATATGCTTGAGAACGCTCTCGTGGCAGGCATAACTTCCATGGGAGCAGATGCAGTAATCATAGGGCCAATTCCAACTCCCGGTACCGCATTTATAACAACAAATCTGGATGCGGATGCCGGAATAATGATTTCTGCTTCCCATAATCCTTTTGAAGACAATGGAATTAAGATATTTTCAAAAACAGGCTTTAAGTTGACAGATGAGCAGGAGCTTCAGATTGAAGAGCTTATATTTTCAAAAAAGATATCTGAAAAACTTGCCCCTCCAGAGGGGCTCGGAAGAGCTTACCGGGAAGAAGATGCTCTTGGCCGCTATATAGTATTTTTGAAGCAAACATTTCCAAGGAACCTTAACCTGGAAGGTATGAAAATCGTTCTTGACTGCGCGAACGGCGCAACATATAAAGTTGCACCGGTATTATTCAGAGAAATGAGAGCAAATGTAATTACCATGAATGTAAATCCCGATGGGAAGAATATAAACTTAAACAGCGGGGCGCTCCATCCGGAAGGCCTTGCTAAAAAAGTACGGCAAGCAAAAGCTGATATCGGTCTGGCTTTCGATGGTGATGGTGACAGGCTGATCGTAGTTGATGATAAGGGCAGCATTGTGAGCGGTGACCAGATACTGGCAATTTGCACCAAAAATTTAAAAACCGAGAACAGGCTGAAAAATAATATCCTTATTACAACAGTCATGAGTAATATCGGGCTTTCCATAGCACTTAAAAAAATGGGTGTAGAGCATGCAAAATCAAAGGTCGGAGACAGATACGTGCTTGAAGAAATGCAGAAAAAAGATGCAATAATAGGCGGAGAGGATTCGGGACATATAATTTTTCTGGATCACCATACGAATGGCGACGGCATATTATCCGCACTGCAGCTTCTGGCAGTCATAAAAAAAGAAAACAAGCCGGTTTCAGAGCTTGCGAAAATAATGGAAGTTTTCCCACAGGTCTTAATAAATGTCAATGTTAAAAACACGCCCCCACTTGAAGAATACCCTGAAATTATAAATGCAATAAAAGAAGCAGAAAAAGAGCTTGGGGACAGGGGCAGGGTTCTTGTCCGATACTCCGGCACACAGTCCTTGTGCCGCGTAATGGTGGAAGGTCCGACTCAGAAAGAGACAGAAGAGTTTGCCAAAAAAATAGCTGAAGTAATAAAAAATAAGCTGAGTTGATATTCTGAATATTTTTCCTGTGTTTCTCAGGTTGTTTTTGTAATGAATATTATAATCGATAACGACGAAAAAATAAGAAAACTCAAAAAGGATTTTCTGCAAAAAGAAAGCAACATGGCAGAAAAACTATTCAAACAGGAGTTTATCATTTAATTCAAGCTTTGAATTCTTTATTGAACTCTTTCGTAATTCCAATGCTTTATCGGCACCTTTTATAAACGGAGTTACCCTGAAAGGTTTTAATCCTGCAATTAAGGCCAATATTTTGTTATTTTTATCGAGAAAAACCACATCTATTGCAAATCTCATCCAGAAGGTTTGGATGCTGTTGCATTTATAAAAAAGCAGTCCTTCGCCAGGTTTGGGTTCTTTTCTAAAAATAAGCCCGAATGCCTTGATAAAAAAATTATCGGCAGTTTTTACAGAGTCAAATAATAATTCGGCTTCCAAAGTTGGATTTTTTAATCTAAAAACTTTCATGCCAGGTAAAAAAGTTTGAGAAATATTCTTTGCTAATCCTGCTGCTTCTTCTTCTTTTAGGTTTTATCAGATGCTAAGTGTAATTATCCGGTATACTGATTTATCCTGCGTATTAATAATACAATGAAGATTGTCATAATCAAATAGTAAAAACACAAACTTTTTTGTATATTCATTCACCTTTGCCAAAACAGGAGTTTGAAGTTTTTCCATTCCAATGCTCCATTCTAATATGGTTTTTCTTTTCCGGTTATATGGCTTCGGTTCCTTTTTCTCTTGTTCTTATTCGTATGACTTCTTCTACCGGTATTACAAATATCTTGCCATCACCAAAGATTCCTGTTTGGCTGTTTTCACAGATTATATTAATGACTGTATCAATATCCTTATCCTCAACAACTATTTCTATTTTCTTTTTAGGCAGAAACTCAACTCTGTGTTCTCCGGCACGCCATTTTAAAGCAATGCCCTTTTGCTGGCCTCTTCCGGATACGTCGCTTATTGTCATGCTTACAAATCCTTTATCTTCCAGAGCATGCTTAACCTGCGCAAAATTATCCTCACGAATTATTGCTTCTACCTTTTTCATACTAATACTCCAGAGATAATTTATCTTTAAAAATATTTATATTTTTGTATTATTGGATCCGGAAAAACAGATGTGTTACCATTTTTTCAATTCTCTCCGCCATAAGCTCTTTCTCCATGCTGGGAAATATCAAGTCCGACAACCTCTTCGGTTTCACTGACTCTAAGTCCAATGGTTATATCTATAAGTTTACCGATAAGCCATGTCATGATAAAAGAGAAAATCCATATTACCAGAACTGCAATCATCTGTTTGCCTAAAAGCAGGAAATTACCTGTAATCAATCCGTTTGCTCCTGCAGGATTTACTTTTACGGTAGCAAAAATGCCTGTAGCAATCGCACCCCATGTGCCGGCCATTCCATGACAGGCCCATACATCAAGAGATTCATCAACCCGTGTCTTATTCCGCAGACGCATCATGTAAAAGCAAACAAGAGTTGCACCAATGCCGATCGGGATTCCCATAATAGGAACGACATAACCTGCAGCCGGGGTAATTGCAACGAGCCCTGCCACCGCTCCGGTAGCTATGCCTGATACTGTCGGCCTGTGGTAAAACCAGCTTAAAAGCATCCAGGTAAGCGCGGCGGCGGCGGCAGAAGTATTAGTTGCAACAAATGCGCTTGATGCCAAACCGCCTGACGTCAAAGCACTTCCTGCATTAAAACCGAACCAGCCGAACCACAGAATTCCGGCCCCTATAACAATATATGGGACATTGTGGGCCTCAGATGAAAAACCATTTTTATAGCCTTTTCGCGGACCTAAAAGCATTGCAAGTGCAAGCGCAGATACTCCTGCATTGATATGAACGACCGCACCTCCGGCAAAATCCAGCGCGCCTAGTTTTGCAAGCCAGCCGCCTCCCCAAACCCAGTGTGCAATCGGTGAATATACAATAGTAAACCATAATATTGAAAACAATAAGATAGCGCTGAATTTCATCCTTTCAACTACTGCACCGGTTATCAGAGCAACAGTTATGACAGCAAACATCATCTGATAAGCCATAAAGGATAAATGCGGCACTGTTGTTGCATAAACTGCCGAAGGAGTCTGGCCGACATTTTGAAGCCCTAAAAAATTCAAACCTCCGATGATACCCAGAACATCCTTGCCGAAGCTTAAACTGTAACCATATAGAACCCACAACACTCCAATGAGCCCCAGCGTCATAAAGCTCATCATTATTGTGGACAGAGTATTTTTCCTTCTGACCATTCCGCCATAAAAAAATGCAAGCCCTGGCGTCATAAGCATAACCAGAGCTGTTGAGATCAATATCCAGGCTGTATCTCCTGAGTTAATTTGCATGATAACCTACTTTTAAAAAGACTTTGTAAATAAATTTATATTTTGCTCAAAACCACATTCTAAAGATAATGAATATTCCACGAAAAGCAGATTTTTATTAAATACCTTCAGACATCTGCACTCAAAAATTATTAGCAAATTATATAACCAAATTGTTTCAGATATGTTACAAGCAGGTTAATTTTAGATTAAATATGCTTCAATGGAGGATTTAAGTTCAATATTAATAAAGAAAATCCATGAAGCAGACCCCATAATATACCCCAACCGTACTAAGTAAATGAGAATTATTGCATTTATAGAAGATTATAAGGTAATTAAGAAAATACCGGATTGCTCCGGATATATGAATTTATAATTATCCGGAAGTTCGTATGCTCTTTTATACATGGATTCAACATAATAATAAATCCACAAATTTATCAAAATTTGTCGATTTGGACTCCTTAAATTTGCCTGTGAACCAACACTAATAATCTATTTTTTCAATTCCTTTGCAACTTCCTTCTTGCCCTCTTCAAGTTCTCTAACCTGCTGCTTGTCAAGCATTAAAAGAAGTGTCTGAAATTCTCCGACATGTGTCTTTTCTTCCCTGGCTATATCAAGCATTACTCTCTTGATATCTGTGTTGCCGGTATATGCAGTCAGCTGCTCATATAGATTTATTGCATCGAGCTCAGCTATTATGGCTAGTCTTAAGACTTCCTGATCTATGTTTTCTTTTTTTACTTTGTTTAGATCAATTGGAAAACTTGATAACATTTTATCCTCCTTTAAATATTTTTAAAATTTTTAGCTTACAATGAGATCATTATATGCAATTTAGTTTTAATTTCCAAATATTGCTAATGTGAAATGATTTATTATAAGATATCTGCATCATATAAATTTATCGGACATCTCTATAACCTATAAATATAAGAACTTATCTGCTTAAAATTTATCAAAATTTATTAATTTAATATGCTGACGATTTAATATAATTATATATTTGAATATTTCAATATTATGTATTATAATCAAAAATATGCAAGCTTTTAAATTACTATTTAATTTTTAATACATTAGCTGCATTGAGAGGAAATTATGAAAGAAGAAAACGTAAAAAAGGTTGTAAGAGAAAACTATGCAAAAGTTGCAAGGGGCAGCTCATGCTGCTCAGGATCTGCTGTTAGTTCTAACTGCTGCGGACAAACGGACCTGGCAAAAGAAATAAGCTCAAACATAGGTTATTCTGAAGAAGATTTAAATAAGGTCCCGGAAGGCTCTAATTTAGGTCTTGGATGTGGAAATCCCATAGCAATGGCTTCACTTGCCAAAGGTGAAATAGTGTTGGATTTAGGTTCAGGGGCAGGCTTCGATTGTTTTCTGGCTGCTGAAAAAATCGGACCAGAAGGCAGGATAATAGGAGTTGACATGACTCCTGAAATGCTTGAAAAAGCAAGAGAAAATGCAAAGAAAGGCAATTTCCCCAATGTTGAATTCAGATTGGGAGAGATTGAAAATTTACCGGTTGCCGATGAAATTATAGATATAATTATATCCAATTGTGTTATTAATCTCGCTCCTGACAAGGATAGAGTTTTTTCAGAAGCGTTCCGGGTTTTGAAACCAGGAGGAAGAATAATGGTTTCGGATATTGTTTTAACCAAAGAATTGCCGGATTTTGTTATAGATAATGTTACGGCTTATGTAGGATGTATTTCAGGGGCAACAATTAAAGACAGCTATTTAAATTCAATAAAGAAGGCTGGTTTTACAGACGTAAAAATAATGGATGAAGCTATTTTTCCCATTACCTATATTGCAAGTGATGGTATTGCAGCAACAATCATAAATGATTTAAACTTATCTGAAAATCAGATTAACGACTTAAAGGATTCCATTTTAAGCATAAAAGTTTATGCGTTAAAACCAAAAAGATAGTACCGCTTCTGCAAAAATCCGAAGTATTTATCTTCATTTAAACAAATACCAATAAAATGACCAGGGTAATACTGGTCATAATACCGTTACTATTATTGTGCTCCAAGATTATACTAAAAAAAAATTAAAGCTTTTCAAAAATACAATATCATAGATATTAATAGATATATGAAGCAATATCCAGTAATAAAATATATAAAAGTAAAAAATTTTATTTTTACTGCTCATAATTAGGTAAATTCCTTCATTATTTTTTATATATAAGACCAAATTAAAATGCATAAAAAATATTTTTTACAATTTTTTAAAAAGAACAAGGAGGTATAAAATGAAATTACGATGTGACATGAGAAAGCTATGGGAAGACCACGTAATGTGGACAAGGGTAGTAATAATAAGTGCTGCAGCCAGCCTGGACGATACAAATGCTGCAGTGGACCGTCTTATGAAAAATCAGGAAGACATAGGAAATGCAATAAAGCCATATTATGGCAATGCAGCAGGCGATAAGCTTATAAAGTTATTAAAAGAGCACATATCCGGAGCTTATGAAGTGCTGACTGCTGCCAAAGCCGGCAATCAGGATAAACTCAAAACAGAAAATCAGAAGTGGTATTCTAATGCAGATGAAATTTCAGCTTTTTTAAGTGGCGCAAATCCAAAAAACTGGCCTCTTGACGCGGTCAAGAAAATGATGAAAATGCACCTGGATCTTACGCTTGAAGAAGCAGTTGCACGCTTAAAGGGAGACTGGGCTGCTGATGTTAAGGCTTATGACAAAGTCCATGATGAAATTCTTGAAATGTCTGACGCAATAACCGATGGGATTATGGCGCAATTTCCTGAAAAGTTTAAAGAAGTTATGAAAAAATCGGCATAGTCTTATATTTTGCTTTGATTGAACTCCGGTAAAAAGCTGGAGTTCAATCTCTTTTAATATTCTTATCCTGATTTATTTTTTGACTTGCAAAGATTAATATGAAATTATATCAATTTTAAAATTTAATTATTCCGTAAATATGACCAGCCATCAGCTGATAAATGCAATAATAATCACTTTCATTGCAGGTATTTCGATAAATATCGGGAACGTAGTGGGACTTGCAGCTAAAAAAGACAATCATAAATTTTTTACTTTTTCGCTAGGGCTGGC
This sequence comes from Actinomycetota bacterium, assembly GCA_023379515.1. The sequence continues at coordinate 566 of JAMCQQ010000268.1, read as the reverse complement.
AGCAGGGATAATGATAGGAATATCCTTTCTGGATTTTATCCCCGAAGGGATAGCTCAGATTGGACTTTTATATACCATTTTATTATTTATTTCAGGATTTATTTTTATATTTTTTTTGGATCATTTTGTAATTGATAGATTCTTTGAATCAAAAAATGAAAATGAAACCAATACTGACAGAGCAATACTCAAGACTGGCTCATACATTGCATTGGGGGTGCTGCTTCATAATTTTCCCGAGGGACTTGCGGTTTTTTTCAGTTCAATTATTGACGTTAAGATGGGTATAATAATTGGAGTGGCCATTTCCTTGCATCACATACCTGAAGGAATAGCCATATCAATGCCGATTTATAAAGCTGTAGGAAACAAAACAAAAGTATTTACGTGGTCCTTCTTTATAAGCCTTACTCCTCTTTTAGGCGCCATAATTGCAGGAACTTTACTTTTTCCTGTATTGAATGCCAATATTTTGGCTATTTTGCTGTCATTGGTATCAGGAATAATGTTTTATATAGTAATAGATGAAATTCTTCCACTCTCGCGAACATGGGGCAACAGCTTTT
>JAMCQQ010000267.1 GCA_023379515.1 Actinomycetota bacterium | reverse complement strand
TATCTCATTTTTTGCGGCATACATAGCTCACAAGATTCCCTTACTTTCTAAATTGAGCGGTTAAATAACTTTATATAAGATTGAAAGTAGTAACAATTAAAAGAATAAAAACAGCATACAAAAAATACCCAAATTGAAATCTATTAATCGGAATTTGCATTTTTTTACCTCTTATAATAGCAATAATAAAAAGAGGAATAACAGGCAGAACAAGTAACAAGATCAAAGGATACTGTTTTGAAGTAATTAGCATAAGTAATATAAATACAATAAAATATATGTATGTTTCTTTTACAATACCTCTTAGATAATTTTTATATATTGAAAGTGCAGCTACCGTAATTGCTCCTGCCATAAAAACAATTGACAAAGGAATCTGCAATAAAGGATATTGAAGAAATGTTACAAACAAAAGAAACTTTATAATATAAATAATAAATATATTCATTTCACGCAGAACTGATTTATCTCTTAATCTAAACGGCAAAAAACTATAAAACCAATTGAGTAAGTAAAATAAAACAAATAGAGAAAATGATATTGTGGAATTTCTCAAAGAAAAAAATCCTCCAATCAGAAAAAGACATGCTGTTAATATCCAAAAAAAAGAAGTTTTATCATTAAATAAAAGGTATATATTGGGCTTTTTGAATTCTCTATCTTCTTTTTCGTCTGCATAATCATTGAAAAAATATACAGAAAGGACACTGAATATTGCAAATAATAGTCCAAGTAAAAAAGCTGAAAATGACAATGAAAATGATTTAGTTAAAAATAGAGCAAGAAAAATATAAAAATAAAAATATGTATTTCTTGCAAAATGACTAATAAATTTTTTATTAAAAATAATAGCTGGATTAAATGTTCTTATAATTTATATTATAACAGAGGTAAATAATTGCTTCTTGTATTTTTAGGACTAAAACCAATGACAGTATTCAAACTGCTAATCAGAGCAAAAAGAGACAATCCAATCTTATAACTAATCTCATATCAAGACTAGATGAAAAAATGGAGTATTTACATTTTTAAAAGCTCCAGCACTTTGTACATCAGTACTGCGGGCCAGAAAATGGCTTTAAAGATACCAATTATCCCAGCTAAGATAGTTGTAGCATGTTGGATGTAATAAACTGCTGCGCCTATTACACCTAAGCCATAAATAGCGCCTGAGCCAGCGTTGCCTTTCATTGCCTCCTCCTTTCTACAATGTAGTATTGCTCATTTCAATTTTTTTGTCAAACTTATGGAATTGATTGGTTCATATTTTTCTAATACTACTGAAAATTCTTTGGATGCTAATGCTAAAACTTCAAGATATAAAGCTGCAGCAAGTCTTGCTCCTTTAATTTTAGTTGCTAGATAATTTTTTAAATACGCTTGTTTTCCAATCTCCTTAATTATTATAGCTGTAATATTTTTTCCAAGAACCATTCCATCCAAACGTATAGCTTTTACAAAATCGTCATTTTCATCCACTGTATCACCTTTCTCTCCTCTATCTGCGGCTAAAATTCTTTGTCTATATCCCGCTTCTAAACCAATCAAAAAAGAAAAATCATTAAATCCTTCTATTGCTAATCTTAAATCTTCTGCGGAATCAAGTCCCATAACCTTTTTAATTTTTGGATGATTTTCAGGATCCTTTCTTACTTGACCTAAACCAATCGCTTCATGTTGGAGAACAGCTATGGCAACAGCTTCTGTTGGAGAGATCGGGCCGGAAAGACCTGTTTCATCAATAACAGTACTTATTGTTATTGTAGAATTAGCAAGACGTCCTTTTCTATCTTCTTCTGAATTAAGTTGAGGAGGATAGAGAGGTAAGTTTGAAGAAAGTAAACTTCTAACTTCATTTACCGCTAATTGATAAATTTCAGCACTGTGCCCTCTAAAAACCAGAGCATTTGTTAAAATTTTACCTGGTGCTGCAGGTAAATTGTCAGCTCCTCTTTTTCCATCTTCAACTGTCATATTGATAGGGATTATAACAATTAAGCTTTATAAATTCAAAGTTAAGAATGATTATTAATATTTTTCTATGAATAGATAAATTATTTCCTGGCTTTTAGAGAGAATGAAAGAGGAATTTAAATCTTCTTATTTTAGACCTATATAGTGTCAGGCCTTGTTTTATTTATCTACGGCAATTGTACTTTCTATTTTCTCTTTTCTCTTTAGCTTTTCCACTGCTGACTGCCGCATTTTTTTTACTCCATCTACAAAAGGACGGGTTTTCCCCTGCAGTATTAAAGTATTTAAAGCTGTAAGCCAGCCCCCCAAAACCATAAGTGATGACAGCTCGTTTTCAATAAGTAATTCTCTATTGTTAGTTACAGCAGAAAAGATATTAAGAGGATTCGCGACTGTTGCTTCAACAAAATTTACTGCATGTCCTGCAATTGAAGAAGATAAAGGCTTACCTGTTAGAACATAAAAAGTACTAGAGACAGGACTTGCGCAATACCCATTTGACTCAAGTGTTTTTGCCTCCTCCTTT
>JAMCQQ010000266.1 GCA_023379515.1 Actinomycetota bacterium | reverse complement strand
GGAGGAGAGCGAAGCCTGAAACTGAGCTGGCTTTTACTCGCCGGGGAAAAGCCTGCGTGTTTTTGAAATACCCATCATGGCTCTTAAAATTTTCCTTTATTGCTATCACGAAATTTTAGATGCTTCCTTATTTTTAAAATCTCTTGACATTTCTTAATCTGCACTGTATATTATCAGAATATTCAGAATTTACTGAATAATCAGATTAAACAGCGAGGTGAATAATATGACAAAGCCAGACAAAAATATTTTTGGCTGCTGCAAAGTCGAAGCAGTGGTAACCGTAGATGAGCGCGGACAAATGGTCCTTCCCAAAGAGATAAGGGAAAAAGCAAGGATTAAAGCCGGTGACAAGTTAACAGTAGTGACAGGAGAAAATAACGGAAAAATATATTGTATTGCTCTCATTAAGGCGGAGGAATTGGAAGAAACAGTAAGAAGCATTCTTGGAACCTTGGGTAAACAGACCTCAAGATAAAACTATGAGAATATTTAGGAGTATTACTAAAATGGTCAATCAAAAAACAACAAAGCAAAATCAAATAGAATTAACTATAGTCATGCTCAGTGCAGCCTGCTGCATGCCCGGGATGACCGTCTTTGACGAGCAAGCCGAACGAATCATCAGGCAGGCACTCTCTGAAACCGGAATTGATGCCCGATTAGAAATTATACCTGCCAGTAAAGCTTTTTTCAGCGGTGCATTTAAAAAGATAATGAATGAACTGATGGTTATGATGAATCAAGGTAAAATAGGAGCCCCGGCTATACTTATTAACAACCAGGTAATTTCCTATGGTGTACCTGCATTAGAAATTATGAAAGAAGCACTTTATAGATTTGATAAAGAAAGGAAGGAACAATAAAAATGAGCGAAGCTTTAAAGAAAATAATGTTACCCGGACAAAATACAAAGTATCTCTTCTTCGGAGGCAAAGGCGGCGTCGGAAAAACAACGATGGCGACGGCCACAGCGGTCTGGTTTGCCGATCATGGATATAAAACAACTATTGTTTCAACCGATCCTACCGTAAGCCTTTCGGCAGTTTTTGACCAGGAAATCGGGGGCCAGGACAAGGTACCAATCAATCATGTCAAAAATCTCTGCGGGTTAAATATCAATCCCAGTGACTCAAAAGGTGTCTTCTTAACAAGACTTACCGGAGTCATGTCTCAAATAAGCGGAACTTTTGGCAGTGATGTCATCAGTACCCCTTGCATGGAAGAGATGGCTACCTTTGATCAGTTTGTATCCTTCCTTGAAAAACCTGATGCGGATGTAATAGTTTTTGATACTGCTCCGACAGGTAAATCCCTTAGGGAATTGGCCATGCCTTTTGACTGGGCAGGTTTTTTACAAACACAGATTCAGGAAGGTAAAAAATTGGCAGAACTGTTAAATTCCGGGGAAAATAACGATTCTTTTAAAGATTTGGAGGAAGATAAGAAGCGATATGATCGGGCACTTGAAGTGCTGCGGGACCGCACAGATACAGTATTTACTTTAGTCTTGCTTCCGGAAAGGCTGCCAATTGAGGAGACCCAAAGTGCAATCTCGGGACTGGAAAAACTTGGTATTCCTGTTCAAGGTATTGTCATTAACCAAACGATTCTCCCAGAAGTTATAGAAGGCAATCGTTTCCTGCAGGCAAGAGCAAATTTACAAAATATTTATCTTGAAGAAATTGACGTCAGGTTTAATGGCCTTATCCAGAGCCGTCTGCCCCTTCTTGATCATGATGTTTCCAATCTTGAGAGTTTGAGGAAAGTGGGAAAACTTCTCTATGGAGATTCCCTTATTAAGGTCAGTATGAAAATAGGATAATTTGTAAAGTCTTATAATATAACTATGAGATTAATTTCAAACTTTCTATCTTAATGTACTTTAATATATTTTTAATTGACATTAAAAAAGCAACTGATTGACACACATTATAATTAATGGTAAGTTTTCTAATTGATAATGAGCACTTCGAGTGAAAACATTATTTTAAATAAAATCAGGTGAATTTATTGACAAGTAAGCCTTTAAAATATATTTATTTTGACCATGCTGCAACTACTCCGGTGCTTCCCGAGGTAATGGATGCCGTTAATAAGTGCTTTACGGAATTTTATGGTAATGCTTCTGAACCTCATCTACCGGGGAGGCAGGCAAAAGAAATACTTGAAAATTCGAGAGAATTAATTGCCCGGACTTTAGGGGCAAGTTCTTCTGAAATTACTTTTACCAGCGGCGGAACTGAAAGTGATAATCTTGCATTGTTTGGTGCTGCTGGGGCATACAGGAAACAAGGAAATCATATAATCACATCGGAAATAGAGCATCCTGCAGTTACAATGTCCTTGAAAACACTTTCAAAACAAGGTTTTAAAATTTCTTTTGTACCTGTTGACAGGTTTGGGATGGTAGACCCTGATGATATTGAAAAAGCAATAAATAAAAATACCATACTTGTTTCAATAATGCATGCAAATAATATCGTGGGTACAATTGAGCCAATTGAAGAAATCGGGAAAATATTAAAAGAAAAAAATATAATTTTCCATACAGATGCTGTTCAAACTTTCTGCAGCGCAAAAACTCTTGTTAATGAATTAGGAGTTGACCTGCTGTCTCTATCCGGGCACAAAATTTATGGTCCAAAAGGTGTGGGGGCATTATATATAAGAAAAGGCACCAAAATTATGCCGCATATTTTTGGCGGCGGTCAGGAAAAGGGAAGGAGATCCGGAACCGAGAATATACCGGGAATCGCAGGACTGGCCAAAGCTGCGGAATTGGGCCAGAGAAACATTGATGTAAAAATTAAAAAACTTACCGGTATGAGAGATTATCTAAAAAATAAATTACTGGACAGCATTGAAGAAGTAAGATTTAACGGTCATCCTGAAAAAAGGCTTCCCGGCAATTGTAATTTTTCTTTTAAATATATAGAGGGAGAGTCAATAGTTCTGAAGCTGGATATTAACGGAATCGCTGTTTCCAGCGGTTCTGCTTGCTCTTCTTCATCTATGAAACCATCACATGTTTTAGTAGCGATGGGATTGTCTAATGAAGAAGCGTTCGGCTCTTTAAGAGTCACCCTCGGCTTTGAAAACACTATGGAAGAAATTGATTATTTTCTTGAAGTAACTAAAAAAACTATAAAAGATTTAAGAAAAATATCACCGCTATACAAAAAGTAAAGATATGGGAGGAATTTATGGCAGCAATTACAAAAGATGATGTATTGAATGCTTTATCGGAAGTATATGACCCCGAAATTCCAATAAATATTGTTGATATGGGGTTAATATATAAGGTGGATATTGACAATCAAAACAATGTTGATGTTGATATGACCATGACAACCAGGGGTTGCCCCATGCACTCCCTGATGATAACACAAGCTCAAAAAAGAATTGAGAAAATTGATGGAGTTGGAAAAGTAAATGTGAACCTGGTCTGGAACCCGCCATGGTCACCTGCAATGATTTCCCAAAAAATCAGAGAGCAGATGCAACAGAATTCTTAAATAATAAAAAGTATCAGAAGATTTTAAGTTTAAACTGAAAGGAACTTAAAATAAAGAACTTAAGACTTTATGCAGCGCAAATAAATCCAATCGTAGGCGATTTCAAAGGCAACTTCGATAAAATTGCCTCACACATAGGGCAAGCTAAAAATCTGGGTGTTGATATTCTGGCATTTCCGGAATTGGCGATAACCGGTTATCCTCCGGAGGATCTTGTGCTCAAACCAGCTTTTATAGAAGAGAACCTTAAATACCTTGATAAGATAAAAAAATTATCTGATAGTATTGTTGTAATAATTGGGTTTGTAAATAAAGACTTCGAAATCTACAATTCCGCAGCCATTTGTTCAGGTAAAAAAATAATATCAACTTACAATAAGCAATTCTTGCCTAATTATTCTGTTTTTGATGAAGAGAGATATTTTCAAAAAGGTTTGGAAACTTTAATTTTCGAGTTAAGAGGAATGTCTTTTGGTGTCAATATTTGTGAAGATATTTATTATTCATCAGGTCCCGCCAAATTACAGGCTATACTTGGAGGTGCAAATCTTATTATAAATATTTCTGCCTCCCCATACCATATTGGAAAAATTGAAGAAAGAGAAAAAATTCTTTTTACAAGGGCTGTAGATAATCGGGTAAACATAATGTACGTTAACCTGGTAGGTGGACAAGATGAGCTTGTTTTTGATGGAAACAGCATGATAGTCAATGAAAAAGGAAAAATTCTGGCGAGAGCAAAAGCTTTCGAAGAAGATTATTTCATCTTTGATCTTGATACTGAAGAAGTCAATTCCACAAGATTGCAAGATGCTAAGTTTAAGAAACAGAGAGATAGCATGAAAGATGAAACTTCTCTACCAAAAATTATAAAAATCAATGATTTCGCAAAAAACAATTCCGGAGCTAAAAACAGGAACCTTACAGATATTGGGTGCTATGATTTGATCTTTGACAGGTATAAAGAGTTCGTATCCTGCCAGGAAGAAGAAATATTTAAAGCTTTGGTGCTGGGTACAAAAGATTATATAATTAAAAATGGTTTCAGTAAGGTCGTACTAGGATTAAGCGGCGGAATTGATTCAGCACTTACTGTAGTGATAGCATCATTTGCAATAGGAAACCAAAATATTACAGCAGTACTGATGCCATCGGAATACTCATCAAAAGGAAGTATTGATGATTCACTTCTGCTGGCTTCAAATATCGGAATCAATACTTTAATTATGCCAATATCCAATGTTTATAAAAGTTATCTGGATAACCTGGGTCAGATATTTAAGACCGACAAAATAAATATAACCAAAGAAAACCTGCAGACAAGGATAAGGGGCAATATTTTGATGGGACTTTCTAACGAAAATGACTGGCTGGTTTTATCTACAGGAAACAAAAGCGAAATAAGTGTCGGCTACTGTACACTTTATGGTGATATGGTTGGAGGATTTTCGCCCATTAAAGATATTTATAAAACTCTTGTTTACAAGATTTGCAATTTCATAAATAAAAAATACTCAAATATTATCCCTGAAACAATAATTAGTAAAGTTCCATCAAAATATTGCCC
>JAMCQQ010000265.1 GCA_023379515.1 Actinomycetota bacterium | reverse complement strand
CCCATCATCCGTCAACACATGGCGTATTCAGATTTATTGCAAAGATTGATGGTGAAAAAATTATCAGCATTGATCCGGTTATTGGCTATCTTCATAGAGGGATTGAAAAAATGGCAGAAAGCAGGACATACAATCAGTTTAAACCGCTTGTTGACAGACTCGATTATACAGGCGCTTTAAATAACGAACTTTGTTATTGTCTTGCGGTTGAAAAGCTGATGGAAATTGAAGTTCCTGAAAGGGCCCAGGCCATACGGGTGATTTGTGCCGAGCTTAACAGGATCGCGGGCCACTTGATTTTCTTTGCTGCTATAGGCCTTGAAACCGGAGCTTTTACCCCCATGTTGTATGGATTTCTTGACAGGGAGCTAATACTGAATATTCTTGAAATGCTTGCAGGGGGAAGGCTCACTTTTAATTATATGACCATAGGCGGCGTCAGAGGAGATGTTCCCGATGGTTTTAAGGCCAAACTTGATAAGTTTATAAAAAATTTTCCTGTAAAGCTTAAAAGATATGAAGAGCTCCTTACCGGTAATGAGATATTTATAAACAGGTTAAAAAATGTCGGCATACTTAAGAGGGAGGACCTCTTCAACTGGGGTGCAAGCGGTCCGACGTTGAGAGGCTCAGGAATAAGATTTGATATAAGGAAGGTTGAACCTTACAGCGGGTATGAGAAATATGATTTTGAAATACCTATTGGAACAACCGGGGATTCACTTGACAGATACATGGTGAGGATGGAAGAAATAAAGCAGTCGATCAGGATAGTCGAGCAGGCAGCTGACAGCTTACCTTTGGGTGATTATACTGCGAAAGTTCCCAAAATCTTAAAACCGCCTGAAGGTGAAATTTATTATAGGAACGAAGGTACAAAAGGTGAAATAGGTTTTTATATTGTCAGCAAAGGAGATAAAAATCCTTACCGGCTAAAGATAAGGGCCCCGTCTTTTAGCCACATTAATATGTTAAATTTTGCAGCAAGCGGTAATTATATAGCTGATGTAATAGTTATATTCGGAAGTTTTGATACGGTCATGGGCAGCTGTGACAGGTAAGATGTCGTAAGATGTCTGGATAAGGGAGACTTAATTGGTCTGGTGGATTGAATTTTTATGGTCATTGCTAAAATTGGTAATAGCGTTTGCATTCCTGTTAATTACTGCTCTGATACTTATATGGATGCTTCGAAAAGTAATGGGCCACATGCAGTACAGGAGAGGCCCCCTTCACCATGGTCCTCATGGCACATTTCAGACTATTTTTGATACCATAAAACTGCTGGGCAAAGAAGATATAATACCGGCGGGAGTTGACAGATGGACCTTTATCCTGGCTCCGGTAATAGTGTTTATCCCAACTTTAACTATTTTTGCGTTCATTCCTTTTGCCGAAAAAATAACTGCAACCAATATTGAAATAAGCCTCTTTTTTGTACTTGCGGTGATGGGAATTTCAATACTTTCTCTTTTGATGGCTGGATGGGGATCAAATAATAAATATGCGCTTCTTGGCGGACTCCGTAGCGCGGCACAGATGATGTCATATGAAATACCTATGATTATTTCAACTATGGGAGTTGTTTTAATGGCAGGAAGCATGAATTTGACAGAAATTGTAAGAGCCCAGCGGCATATATGGTACGCAGTTCCTCAGATTATAGGATTTTTTATTTTCTTTACCGCTTCTCTTGCAGAGATCAACAGCACACCTTTTGATATCCCTGAAGCTGAGTCGGAGATTGTTGCAGGGTTTAATATCGAGTACAGCGGTTTCAGGTTTGCCGCTTTTTTTCTTGCGGATTTTGTAAATTTATTCATAGTTTGTGCACTGGCGGTTTTACTGTTTCTTGGCGGATGGCAGCCTTTTACAAATCCTGTATGGGGCACAGTTATTTTCCTTGTCAAGACTTATGTTTTGATTTTTATCGTAATGTGGATCAGGTCAACTTTTCCAAGATTCAGGCTCGATCAATTTATGGATTTTGGCTGGAAAGTACTGCTTCCACTGTCTCTTGCGAACCTTTTTGTTACGGCAGTAATAGTTTTGATGGTTGATAAGATCAGGAGTGTTTAGTTAAATTGTTGGGAACCGGATTAATTAAAGGATTAAAAACGACCCTTAAGGCTTTCTTTTCAAAGCCTGTAACTCTTTTATATCCTTACAGGAAAGTCGAGATTGCTGACAGGGGACAGGGATTGATAAGGCTTCGAATGAAGCAGCTTGACCCTCCGGTATACAGATGCACTGCTTGCGGTATATGTGAAAAGAACTGTCCCCAGCACTGCATAACTGTCGTGAAAAAAGAAGGGGAGAAACAACCGGAAATATATATGGTAAATTATGGCCTCTGCATGTTTTGCAGAATTTGTATCGATGTATGCCCATTTGGCGCGCTTCAGCAGACTCAGGAGCATGAGTTTATCGGCAGATCAAGGCAGGATTTTATAAGACAAAAAGAAGAGCTGCAAATGAAGACTGTTTATGTGGATGAAAAAAAAGAAGAAACAAAAGAGAATATTGAAAATGAACCAGCATAAAATTAAGGAGTAAAAGATTTTAGCTTTTATTTTATTTATGATAGTTAGTTTAATTTTAATATTTTCGGCAATTATGGTAATTGCCGGAAAGCATATTCTGCATTCTGCATTTTATCTGGCCGTCACCCTTTTATGTGTTGCCATTTATTTTATAATGCTGAGGGCCCAGTATCTGGCTGCTGCTCAAATTCTGGTTTATATCGGTTCTGTTATAGTACTTATAATATTTGCTCTTATGCTTACGCGTACGAATGTTGGAGATTCAACAAACATCTCAAATAACCAGAAGATATTTGCAGCACTGATTGCGGTAATATTGTTCGTTTCCCTGACGGTAGTTTTCTATTATTCAAAGATAAATGTTGTTGCAGAAAATTCATCCGGTTTAAAAATTGTTTCAATGAAAGAATTTGCAGACATTCTATTTTCCAGGTATACCCTGCCATTTGAAGTTGCATCCCTGCTTTTACTCGCAGCGCTTATCGGCTCCGTAGTCCTGGCGATGAAAGAAAAGAAGGAAGTCGAAGAGGAAGCTGCTAATGGCGAGAATGCTGAAAAAAATGGTGCAGATATTGAAAATATAAAAGATACTGGAAATTCGAGCTTAAATGATGGAAATACTGAAAGCAACCGTATAAAAAATAAGCCAGAAGAGAGTGATTACTGATGTTGTTTCAGAATGGTTTGGAATTAAAACTTATATATTTTTTAATAATTTCAGCAGTTCTTTTCTGTATAGGATTGTATGGGGTTTTAACAAAAAGACATCTTATCCATATACTTCTTTCTGTTGAATTGATCCTAAATGCAGTTCTTATAAATCTGGTTGCTTTTTCAAGCTTTACAACTCCGGATAAAATTACCGGACAGATGTTTGCTGTTTTTGTAATCGTGGTTGCTGCATGCGAGGTTGGAGTAGGGCTGGCAATCATATTGTCGGTATATAGAAGAAAGAGAACTGTTGATATAAATAATGTAAATATTTTAAAGTGGTAAAGATTTAAAGGAAGGTAAGATTTGGCCCAGATAATTTGGTATATACCGTTGCTTCCGGTAGCAGGCTTCATAATAGCTTTGCTGATAGGAAAAAGATTCGGGAATATTGGATCCAGGATATCAACTGCCATTATGGGCTTATGCATACTTCTGTCCTTTTATACTGTTTTCCTGGTATTTACAAGAGGACCTGTCTCGATAGGGATGACCTGGTATATTACCGGAAATATTAAAATCAGCATGGGAATGCTTGCAGACGGGCTTTCTGCAATGATGCTGGTAGTGGTAAGTATCGTAAGCTTTCTTGTTCACCTTTACTCTATTGGTTATATGCATGGTGACAGCAGGTTCTGGCTTTTCTATGCATATCTTCAACTTTTCAGCGCCTCAATGCTTGGCCTTGTTTTTGCCGACAATTATCTTCAATTGTATATTTGCTGGGAGCTAGTCGGGTTATGTTCCTATCTGCTTATCGGATTCTGGTATGAGAAACAGGCGGCCAGTGATGCAGCAAAGAAAGCATTCCTGGTCACAAGGATCGGTGATGTAGGGATGCTCATCGGGCTGCTGCTGCTGTTCTTTAATACAGGAACACTTGTCTTTAAGGATGTTTTCGGCGCAGCAAGCTCGGGCCAGATATCATCCGGAATTGTGACAGCAGCGACGATTTTAATATTCTGCGGTGCAATGGGTAAGTCTGCACAGTTCCCATTTCATGTTTGGCTTCCTGATGCCATGGAAGGCCCCACTCCGGTCAGTGCACTGATACACGCTGCCACAATGGTTGCAGCAGGCGTTTATCTTGTAGGCAGAAGTTTTCCGATTTTTTCTCAATCGCCTCAAACTATGCTTGTTGTTGCAATAATCGGTACATTTACAGCTATTTTTGCTGCAACAATTGCAGTGGTTCAGACTGATATAAAAAAGATTCTGGCTTATTCAACAATAAGTCAGCTTGGCTATATGATGTTTGCGCTTGGCATAGGAGCTTTTGCGGCTGGCATGTTTCATTTGATGACACATGCTTTCTTTAAAGCTCTCCTCTTCCTTGGCTCTGGAAGTGTCATACATTCAACCCATACTCAGGAAATTACAGAGATGGGCGGTCTTTCAAAAAAAATGAAAACTACCACCTGGACATTTATTGTCGGCGCCCTGTCTCTTTCAGGATTCCCGTTGCTTGCAGGTTTCTGGAGCAAGGATGAAATCTTAGGTTTTGCTTTTGAAAACAGGAGATATATTATATTTATAGTTGGAGCCTTTACAGCATTTCTTACAGCTTTTTATATGTTCAGACTGATATTTACAGCTTTTTATGGCAAACCAAGTAAAGCTTCCGAGCACGCTCATGAATCACCAAAATCAATGACAATTCCCCTGGTTATTCTTGCAGTATTTGCGGCTTTTGCAGGTTATGTTGGGATTCCTCTCTTATTGCCTGAAAAATATACCCTTGCAAAATTTATAACCGGCAGCATGCATTTATCCGAAGCAGGATTTAATATTATTCCTATGATCATTTCCGTTTCAGTTGGTTTGATTGGAATCTTGCTCGCTTACCTTATGTATGGCAAGAAAGTTGTGCCTAAGGATTGGTTTTACCGTTATGTTAAGCCATACTATAAAGTATTGGTCAATAAGTATTACATGGATGATTTTAATTTAACCGCAATTATCAGACCTACCATTAAATTTGCCAATTTAATTAACAGGTTTGATAAAGGCATAATTGATGGATTTATAAATCTGGTTGGCAAGGTAACTGTAATAATATCCAAAGGTGTCCATATATTTGACAGTGGTGTCGTTGATAGTCTTGTTAACTGGACAGCAAGCGAAACTTATAACAGCGGCAAGAGACTGAGGTTGCTGCAAACCGGAAATATTTCAGGGTATGCGATAGTAATGTTTGGAGTTCTTGCGGTTTATGTGGTTTATCTGATAATCAGAATACGATTTTAAATAATTTTGCTAGGACAGGAGGCAGTTAATGGGCTTTAATATACTAACTTTGATAACCTTTATACCGATTATAGGTATGCTTGTTATTGCACTGTTACCGAACAAGGGTGAAAAAAGTGCAAAATGGATTGCGCTTATTACGGCGCTGGTTATACTTGGGCTGAGTATTTTCCTCTGGTTAAATTTTAATGGTTCCCAGGGTGGGATGCAGTTTGAAGAAAAATACCACTGGATACCTGGCGTAAATATCTATTATCATCTTGGTGTGGATGGTATAAGCATGCCATTTATATTCCTGACCTGTCTGTTGACTGTCCTTGGCATACTGGTTTCGTGGAACATAACCAATAAGCCCAAAGTATTTTTTGCCCTGTTGCTTCTATTGGCTACCGGAATGATTGGTGTATTTATCGCCCTTGATTTAATCCTGTTTTATATATTCTGGGAGCTTGTATTGCTTCCGATGTATTTTCTCATCGGCATCTGGGGAAGTGCAAACAGGATGTATGCGGCAATTAAGTTCTTCATTTACACACTTTTTGGAAGTGTCCTGATGCTCGTTGGTATCCTGATGATTTACTTCAACTCAGGGTTGCAGACTTTTGATATTATGGAACTTACAAAAAACAGCCTGGCACCGGGTCTGCAAAATTGGATTTTCCTGCTGCTTTTTATGGGATTTGCAATCAAAGTGCCAATGTTTCCGTTCCATACATGGCTTCCTGACGCTCATACTGAGGCCCCTACGGCGGGCAGTGTGCTGCTTGCAGGTATTTTACTGAAGATGGGTTCGTATGGATTCATAAGAATAGGAATTCCCGTTCTTCCCGAAGCCTCAAAAAGCTGGGCACCGGCAATAGCAATACTTGCAGTAATAGGGATCATCTATGGTGCCCTTGCAAGTCTTATTCAGAAAGATTTGAAACGTCTTGTTGCTTTTTCATCAGTTTCACACATGGGGTTTGTGATGTTAGGAATATCATCACTAACCCCGACAGCAATTAACGGAGCGGTGCTCCAGATGTTCAACCATGGGGTCATAACCGGAATGCTCTTCCTGCTTGTTGGCATGTTATATGAAAGGACCCATACAAGGATGATCGAAGATATGGGAGGTTTAGCTAACAAGACTCCTCTGCTTGCAGGAATACTTGCATTTACTTCTTTTGCATCACTTGGACTTCCGGGATTGAGCGGTTTCTGGGGTGAGTTCCTGGTTCTTCTTGGAACTTTTACAAAAGGAAACGTTTTTTCAAAAGTTATGGTTTATATTGCAGTCATAGGGATAGTCCTCGGCGCAGCATATCTGTTATGGATGCTGCAGAGAGTTATTTTTGGCAAATACAACGAAAAGCTAGGTGAGCTGAAAAGATTGAACTGGCTTGAATTTGTAACTTTGCTGCCGCTTATAGTAATAATAATCCTGATTGGCGTATATCCTGCTCCAATCATTAATATGATTAATAATTCCGTTATTCTTATACTGGGAATGTAGGGAAAGGTTTGTACGGGAATGTTAAATAATTTGTTTAAAATACTGATGGATAAATCAGAAAATATTTAGAAAGGTTTTTATAAAATATGAGCGTTGATGTTGTGTCAATCATACCGGAAATAATAATAACCTGTGCGGGGTTGCTCATACTTCTGCTGTCAGTATTTATAGGAAAGAAATTCGATGGGGCCATTGCTCCGATTACTGCAATTGGACTGGTTGCAGGTATTGTGGCAATTTTTATTTTTAATTTTTACAATACAGGTATATTTTTTAGCAGCTCATTTGTCATTGAGAACTTTTCTAATTTCTTCAGAGTTTTTATTCTTGCGGCTGCACTTATTATTGTCGGGCTTTCTGCCGGTTACGTAAAAGACAGTGTTCGTACAAAACGAAACCTTGGAGAATTTTACTTCCTTATCCTGATGGTTACGGTTGGGGCCATGCTGATGAGTGCCGCAGGAGATTTGATAATGCTCTTCATATCGCTTGAACTCGTAAGCATACCGACCTATATCCTTGCAGGCTATGAAAAAATGAATGAGAAATCAAATGAAGCAGCTTTAAAATACTTCATACTTGGCATTCTTGCTTCTGCAATTATGGTTTACGGATTTTCAATGATATATGGCGCAACCGGGGAAGTCAATCTTGCGGCTGTTTCGAAAGCAGTAACCCAGGGGAGTATGCTGCAGAACAATTATCTCCTTATCATTGGAGTGGTAATGTCTTTAATTGGCTTTGGATTTAAGATTGCTGCTGCACCTTTTCATTTCTGGGCGCCGGACACCTATGAAGGGGCACCAACAATTATCACTGCCTTGATAACAACGATTGCAAAAATTGCAGCATTTGCAGGTCTCGTAAGATTACTTTATATTGGAATAAGTGATTTCAGGAATTCTCTCTGGGTGATCCTGTTCATTATAATAATGTCCATGCTGAGTGCCATATTGGGAAATTTAATGGCACTGCCTCAAAAGAATTTCAAAAGGCTTATGGCTTATTCGAGCATTTCTCATGCAGGGTATATGTTGATTGGTTTTGCTGCAGCTTCGATTTCAGCTCAATGGGCTGTGATGATTTATCTGATGGCTTACGTAACGATGAACCTTGGTGCATTTGCAGTGGCAATGCTTGTTGAGAGGACCAGAAAGTCTGAAGCTATTTCAGCCTTTGCAGGTATTGGGTATACAAATCCTTTCATTTCAATTTGCATGATAATCTTTTTGATTTCCATGGTTGGGTTGCCTCCTTTTGCAGGTTTTATCGGCAAGCTGTTTATATTTCAGGCTGGTATTTCATCAAATCTTACCTGGCTTGTCATAATCGGCGTTCTGACAAGTGTTATATCTCTTTATTACTATGTAAACATTATAAGGCAGATGTATTTTGTAAAATATGAAGCTGAAGAAGATTTTA
>JAMCQQ010000264.1 GCA_023379515.1 Actinomycetota bacterium | reverse complement strand
CATGATCCATCTACATACAGTTATCTTGCCCGCAATGATAATTGTGTCAATTGGGTATTGCAGAATCGACAAGAAAAAGGAATCCCAAGACCAGGGACAATTGCTTTAATCGGATCTGGGGCAATAGAACCTTTTACAGTTGCTGCTTTGCCGCTCGCCGATAGTTCAAATGTTTTAGCCATTGAAATTGACAGTGCTTTAGTTAATTTAGGGGAGGAGATTAAAAAGGGAGAAGCGATACCATGGGTTGTTGTTGCTGAAAAGAGTCAACATCCTGGAGTGTTAAATACACAGCTTGCTGATCCAATTAAGTTAAAAATTGGGATTCAAAGATTAACTTCTCTTGGCAGTCTTTCTGTACTGGGCCCCCAGCTAAATGATCAATTTTTTCATGTAGACGAATCGGTAGCACAAAGAGTAAGATTTTTATCTACAGATGCCTTAACAGCGCTTAATTCCATGACCGATATTGATATGATTTGTGATTTCTTTGTCCAGGTTAATATTAACAAACAAGGTGTTGCGGGTGAGGATTATACACGAAGAATGGTTGAAGCCGCAATTAAAGCAATGGCACACGAGGGAGTATATGTTATTGGTGATTCCGGAAGAAATTTGCCTATTACTCTTAGCCATTTATCTAATACGTCGGACGCATCACTAACTATAAGTGCTCTAACCCATGCATTTGGAGCTAATGGAAAATTCTCATCTTCATATTATTCTCTTATTGAAAAAAATCCCAAAGGAAATATAGAAGCTCGTGAGACGGTAGAAAGGACGGTTGAAGATATCTCAAGTAAATATAAAATACCTATAGAAAGACGGACTGTAGATGTTCCTGAGCTACGCGAAATTGCAACAAATCATCTTTATTTAGCATTTATTAGTGGAAATCTACATGGAAAACAAGATGGTTTTGCATGGTTTTGCCCATTATCAATAGAAGAAGCTTTAAATAAGTTGATTCCTACAGGAAAAGAACAGTTCACCGGAGTAATTTTTGAAAAATGAAAGAATTTAGAACAGCTGTTGGTTTAGGATTAGCATTAGTAGATGTTAAAACATGGGTTAATACTCAGCCCGGAGGTCATGGAAAGAGAAATTCATGAATTACGTGAGAGAGATGATAAGTTTAGATATTCGGCGGGAGGAATAGTCTCTAATACTTTAACTGCTTATAGTCGTTTTACCCGAGAAAATGTTTTATTTTTAGGCTGCATAGGTAATGATGAAATGGGTCACTATTATCAAAGCCAATTAGATCCAAAATTAGGCAGATTGCAAGTTGATGAAAGAGAACCAACCGGAGTAGTTTTTCATGTTTTAGACGGAGATGGTGTTACTCTCGACCAAAAATCTTTTTACGGAGCAGCCGAGAATGTTAAAGCAGATGGTTTTCAAGAATCAGCTGATTTTTTTATTTCAAATGCAGCAATCTTCAGTATTCCGGGGGCGTTTGAAGAGATGAAGAAACATATATCAGGCATTAAAAAAAGGAATGGGTTGCTTGTTTTGAATTGTGGGGGAGCAAGGCCAAATAGGACTACAGCAGGAACTCTCTTGGAAACAACGGCTGATTTTGTACCTGACATAGTAATAGGAAATGAGGCCGAAATGTGTTACATAGGAGATTGTTCATATCAAGACGCAATCCAAATATTGTTTCCGGAAAGTAGACTAGTTATTCTTACTAGAGCAGAGAAAGGATCAATTGCCAGACTTAACGGTCAAGTTCTTCCTGAGATACCTGCCTATTCCACTGGAAACAGAGATAAGCTTGATGGTACTGGGGCAGGAGATGCCTATTTAGGTGTTTTGTTGGGCGTTTTGTCAAACACATCAACAAACTGGAGAGAAAGTGATGTTTTAAAAGCATGCAATACAGCAGCCTATGCTGCGTCAATTATTATGACGCATTCATCTAGCCAGCTGAGCGAAATTGATGCCAAAAATGCAAGAGATTTTTATTCTAGATTTAATTTATCTTATGAAGAATGTGTTTAAAAAAGACCTTGAAATGAGAATTCACATTATTCTCAGAAATTTAGGTTTTAACAATAATGAAATTGATGCAACCATTCGTTCCTGGAGCTATGCATCTTTGTCAGAAAAATATAGTCATGGCTTTGATAGGGTTGTTTGGCTTATAGATACCGTTAAGAAGGGAAAGATTATTCCAAACTCTGCTTTTAAAGTGTCTTTAAATGGCATCTTTGCTGATATCAAAGGAAATAAATCTTTAGGCTATCTTGCTGCGGAAAAAGCTATTGATGTTGCAATAGAAGCTGGACGAAAATTAGGCATAGGCGTTACAACTATATCTGATTGCTATCCAACAGGTTGTATGGGGCAATATACAGAAAAGATTACTGAATCAGATCTTATTGGTATTGCTATTTCTCACAGTCCTTTAAGAGTCGCCCCTTTTGGAACAACGGAAAAAATTTTCAGCACAATGGGGCATAGTTTTGGCTTTCCTTCTAGTGGAATACCATATATACATGATTCTTCCGTAGGAGCCATTACAAACGGTGAGATTATGAGTCTTCATTCAGCCAAGAAATTACTTCCTGTTGGCAACGTTTACACAAACGAAGGGAAATCAACTAGGAAAACAAAAGATGTAATAGATGAGGCAGGAAATTTTATAGGGGTTATTGCCATTGCTGGCGGGCGGGATGGTTATAAAATGTCCGGGCTTGCCGGCAGTTTGGAGCTATTAGCTAATTTGGCGAGAATTAATTCGGACAGCAAAGTGGATGGTTATTCACTCTTTATGGCAATAAACCCCTCCTTCTTTGGAGATAAAACAACATTCAAAAATATGACTAGAGATTTGGAAGAAAGAATAATTAAAGCTAATAAGTTAAGGCAAGAAAGTGAAGTATTTTTCTCGGGAAAGAAAAGTTTTTCGTTAAGAAGGAAGAACTCAAGGAAAAAAACAGTAAAAATTTCTTCAAATACTTACAATTTTTTGTTTTATTAATGAAATCACCATCCAACCGAAGTTTAAAAGATTCAGCGGGAGAAAAATTATTATTAAGACTTAAGAAAATTCAAAAGCCATTAATTGCAATTGATGCTATCGATGCTTTTACCTTGAAATTTCAAGATGGTTATTCTTCTTTTTTTGAAGGAAGTTGGATGAGTAGTCTCGGGTTATCAAGTAGACATGGTTTTTCTGACGCATATAATTTATCCCCAAGAGATTTTATTGTCCCGATAAACGATATTAAAATGGCGTCAGATAGAGGTTTTATTATTGTTGATGCTGACAATGGAGGGCAATCTCATAAAAATACCTCATATACATTTAAACTATTTGCATCGCTAGGTGTTTCTCTCGCTTTTGTTGAAAATAAAAAAGGAGTCAAATTTAATTCTGTAGATCCCTGTGCTGGGAAATTTCATACACTGGAGGATAGAGATATATTTGCAAAAAAGATAAATGCTGCAATAGCGTCTCAAAATTCAACTTTAGTTGGAATTAGATTAGAGGATAGTATCGTAAATGATGACGATGAGCTAGAATCAATAAAAGCAGCCCTTAATGCAGCTGATTATTTTATTCAAAAATGCCGCCCAGATTTTTTTCTTTTTCATTGGAAAAAAGACTCTCCAGAAATACCTATTAGATTTGCTCGTGAGTATAGAAAGCTAATAAGCAAATATGCAATTAAGAGTCCTCCTTATCTAGCTTGCGTGCCTACTACTTATTCCAAAAATATCTCAAATCAAAAACTATACAAAGAAGGATACTCGATAATTATTTATGGAAACGCTCTTTTGCGTGTTCAGGCGAAGGCAATAATAAATGCCCTTGATGCCATAAAAGAATCGGACTCACTTAAAACTTTAGAAGCAGAAATGCTGCCAACCAAGGCAATTTTAGACTTAATGGAAGATAGAAAATAGATGAAGGTTTATAAGAAATTTTTGATAAATAAAGATAAATCAAAAGGGCTTTTGAAGATAGCATTATCTCCTCGAGTTGGAGATAAAAGGTCCTACTATATCAGAACGAATTTAGATGGAAGATTTTTTTTGGGAGATCCAAAAATTATTAATGAGATATGCCAGGAAATTCATTTCCTGCTGCCTAAAAAAACAGATAAAGAGATTATTCTAGGGCTTGCTGAGGGAAGCTTAATTATTGGATTTGCTTTGGCTAGGATTAGATTTTCGTCTTTTTCTTGCTCGACAAAAACACAAAGATCCGATTTTAAGAAATCGATTACATTTGAAGAGGGGCACAGGAATAATATGCCTAGTCATTATTTGTATTCTTTAAAAAGAAATGACGAGGTAATTATTCTCGAGGATGAAATTTCGACTGGAAATACTATGATAAATGTATGTAGAGAGTTAAATAAAAATAAAATAAAAGTTAAGGCCATTGTTTCGATTGTTGAAATTCTAAATTTTAAGGGAAGAGAAAAGATAAAAGAAAAAACGGGTTTAGATTTAATTTCCCTGACATCAATAGTATTAGAGTGATTTTCTAAGATGATGGCAGTCGTTCCAAAAAATTAATCTCCATCCTCTTTCCGGAAGATGCTCACATAGGGAAATGCCAGAGTTTTCCATAATAGAGGAATAAGTAGTAGGCACGCAA